>NZ_CP079737.1:600868-901303 GCF_019916025.1 Paraclostridium bifermentans
TTTAGAAATATTAAAAAGTGGAGGAGGAATATTAAGTACAGTCAAAAGTACTAAAAGTTCTACGTTTAAAGAGTTATATGAAAAAGCATATAAAAGTTTAGATAGAATGTTAGAATTTGGAGTAACAACAGTAGAAGCAAAAAGTGGATATGGATTAGAAATAGATACAGAAATAAAACAATTAGAGGTAGCTAAAGCTTTAAGCGAAAAACACTCTATAGATTTAGTCAGTACTTTTTTGGGCGCTCACGCGATTCCTGTTGAATATAAAGAAAATCCGGATAAATTTGTAGATATTTTGATAAATGATATGATGCCAAAGGTTAAGGATCTTGATTTAGCTGAATTTTGTGATGTATTTTGCGAGGATGCAGTATTTGATATAAAACAGACTAGAAAAATATTTAAAAGAGCAAAAGAACTAGGGTACAAGTTAAAAATACACGCGGATGAAATAGTTTCTTTAGGTGGAGCTGAGCTTTCAGCTGAAATGGGATGTATATCGGCTGATCACTTAATGGCAGCTAGTGATAATGGGATAATGGCGATGGCTGATAAAGGTGTTATTGCTAATATTCTTCCAGGAACATCTTTTAACCTAAATAAAAATTACGCTGATGCTAGAAAAATGATAAACTCTGGAGTTGCAGTATCCTTATCTAGCGATTATAATCCAGGAAGTTGTCCAAGTGAAAATCTTCAGTTTGTAATGCAGTTAGGTTGTCTAGGGCTTAAAATGACGCCTAATGAGGTTTTAAGTGGTGTTACAATAAACGCTGCATGTGCGATAGATAGAGATAGTGAAATTGGATCCATTGAAATAGGGAAAAAAGCTGACTTAGTAATATTTGACGCTCCAAATGTGGAGTACTTAATGTATCATTTTGGTATAAATCACACGCACTGTGTATATAAAAATGGAGAGCTTGTTGTAAATAATAAACAAATACTAAAAAAAGAAACTGAGAGTATTTTAAGTTAGTTATTAGCAAAAATCTTTAAGGGAGGATTTTAATATGAGATTAGTTGAAATGACGGTAGAAGATTTTTCAAAAGAAGTAGATTCAAACTCTCCTGCACCAGGGGGAGGATCTGTTTCAGCTCTAGCATCAAATATAGGTGTAAGTTTAGCTAGAATGATGGCCAACTTGAGTTTTGGAAAGAAAAAATATGAGAGCTTGGATGAAGATATACGAAAAGAATTTACAGAAAGATTTAATAAATTAGGAGATATAAGAGAAGAATTATTAATATTAGTAGATAAAGATACTGAATCATTTGATGCATATATGAAAGCATTAAAAATGCCTAAAGAAACAGATGAAGAAAAAATTGTTAGAAAAGAAGCTATAAAATGTGCAACTGAATTTTCTATAGAGGTTCCTTTTAAAACAGCATCTATATCTTTAGAATCTTTAAAACTATTAAGTTTTATGGCTAAGTATGGAAATCAAAATGCAATTACGGATATAGGGGTAGGAACTCTTCTTATATACACAGGTATAGAAGGGGCTATACTTAATGTTAAAGTGAATTTACTTGGATTAGATGATGAGTCTATGGTAAGTGAATATACTAAAGATTGTAATACTATATTAAATAAAGCTTGTGAGATTAAAGATGAGATACTTGGAAATATACATAATGATTTAAATCCAATTAAAGCGTAAAAAAAATTGATATCATTATGTTGCATAAGTTATCCACAAAAATTAGTTAGTATAATTTACTTAAGCGTAAAAAATGTAACCTATATTAGGTTACATTTTTTATTTATATATTTATTCATCTTGTTTTTTTACTTTTTTTACAATCTTTTTCACTTTTTTACTTGGAGTGCTTTCTTCAGTTGTTTTTTCAGATTTACCAGATTTAGTTTTTTTCTTGCTATCAGATTTGCTTGAATTAGAATTCTTAGAGTTTTTAGAATCTTTACTTGGTTGATCTGAAGACTTAGACTTTTTAGCTTTTTTACTACTTATCTTATCTTTAGCTTCAGCAGCAGAAATTTTAGTCATTATACTATCTATTTTCTTTCTTTGATTTTCATCTAAAAAAGTTTTAAACTTTTCAACAACTTCTTCTTTTCCTTGAAGAGTTTTTCCTATTTTAACAAGCTCATCCATAAGTTCATCTTCTGATTTATCTTTATAGCCATCTGCTATTTCTTCAATTTTGCCTTTATCAATATTTTTTTCCTTTGCGAATTTTTCCATTGCTTCTTTATCTATTTTTTTCATAAAAGCACCTCTTTCAATAATATATATTTGATTATGTTCATATTATTTATATATAGAAGTATCTAATAAATTATGATTAATAATATGAAAAAATAAAAAATACCTATAAATAATATATATGCGAATTTATAAAAAAAGTAACAATAATAGTAAATAAAACATAGTTTATATATTAGGAGTAGTATATAGTAAGGGGTGACAAAGGTGAACAGTTTACTATTTATATTAGGGATGATAGCTTTAAGTAATGGAAATATATCATTGTCAGATAATAAAACTGGTAGTTTAGATATAAATCAAGAAATGGGAAGTATGAGGTCAAAATTAAATAAGAAAAATAATAAAATCAAGTTAAAAAACAAATTTAGACCAAAAAATATCGAAGATGAAGAAATTGATGAAGAAGATGAAGACGAGTTTGTTGAGGAATCTGATTATATTGATTCAGTATCTAGTTTTAACATAAATGATCTTGATAAAGGAATGAAAATGTTAGAATTAAGTGATGATGATTTAGATAGAGGTTTAGAAATAATAACCAGAACTAAAAAGTATATGGATAAAGATGAACGAAAAGTATTAATAAAAATAGAGAGCGTTTTAGATTTAGTAAGAGGTATAAAAAAACTTAGTAGTGTTGATTTGGTAGATAACGAAGATGAATCAGATTTTTTTAGAAGCATGGAAGAAGAAGATAAAAAAAATATGATGATTAAAGAGATAATAGAAGTTTTTCCGGAAAGCAAAAAAGAATCTGTTGAGAGAGCTCTAGACATGAAAAAGAAAATTGAACTATTTGCAGAATTGTTCTTGCCTGATGATATAGGAGAAGAAAATAGTTCTGGATTTAGTTTAAGTTCATTGGCTAGTATAAATAATATAGGAAGTTTAAATAACTTGAAGCTTTTAGGTAATCTTTTAAGAAGTGATAATAAACAGAGCAATTATACAAAAAATAATAAATATAATCATGTAAATAAAGAAGAAAATGAGGAAGAAGAGGAAGAAAATGATTTTGAAGATATGTTAGATGAAGATGAAAACTATGAAACAGATGACTATATAGACTATGATTATGTAAGGATAGATAAATAAAAGTAGAAAAAGAACGAAAAATTTATAAATTTGCTAATTAAAAATGCTTTCAAAAATTTGAAATTTATTATATAATAAAAATATGAAATCCTGGAGCATGCGACAGTGCTTATTTAAATTCAACCGACAAAGTTTGAACGGGAGTATGAGTTTAGCGGTGGATAAAATGCCCCTTCATAATTATGGGGGACTTTAAAAACTGCTAGTAGTACACCCACCTGGGAGATTCTCGGGTATGAATTTAGAGGGCCATCGGTGTTCTGGGGTAAAAAAAGTATTGTGATTTTCACAATACTTTTTTTATTATTATCAATTGTAAAAGTTGCCCAATATTCCGAAAGGGTCTTTGCTTACAAAAACATTAGTAGATATATAATCTTTATCAGGTAAATAATTAGATTTAAAACAAGCCCTTATAAACTTATCATTTATACTAAACTCATCCTCATATGCTTCACTCCAAGTACAACCTAAATCATCCGAATAACAAGTATATAAAATATTTTTATATACATAAGATATGAATATCGAAGAGTTATACTTTAATATGGATGGATATAGATATAAGGATCCATCAGTTATAAACTTATTAATATTTTCATCAAATGAATTGTTATTTAAATATCCGTTTAAATATTTAATACTATATTTAAAGTCATTACTTTCACAATATGTTATATGGTAAAAATTAAGTTTATCTTTTAGAACAGATAGATATATTTTATTTTCTAAAGAATTAGTTATACATATAGGATCATTCCAACTTAGGTTACTTAAATTAAAATGTGTACAATAAACTTGTGGAAATTCATTATTTTCCTTAAAGTAAAAAATTGTTGGAACTTTTTCATTAAAATAAATTGTAAAGTTATCTAAAATAGGTAAATTTATAAAATCAATTTTATTTTCAAACCACTGTTTACCATTATTATAATGATGGAATAAGATAGTAGTAGCACAATCTTTATTAGTTAGATAATAAAATATATGTATTGTGTTGTTTATAAATTTTATATATGGAAATGTTATAGTATAGTTTTCAGAATCATAATCTATTGTATGGAGAGTTAAAAATTTATTACTATCATTATTTAGTTTTAAAATGTTTATTTTAGAATCTGAAAAAATTCCATATACATTGTCATTTGAATCTATATCAAAATAATAACTAGAAAAATCAATAGGAACGAGTGTTACACTTTCAGAATGAACCATTGAATTACTATTTTTAAAATATTTATAGCTCAGTCCGTTTTCACTTTTTATAAGTATCATATCTTTATTAGATTTTCTTACAACATATGAACATTCATTAAAAAATCCCATAACTACCTCCTAAAATATATATTCTATAAATATATATTAACTCAGCAGTAAATTATTCTAATAAGAATTAATTAATAAAAGACTAATTAAGTAACAATTAGCAAAATACATGCATATTATTAATTAGGCATAAACAAGAGCCTACATTTTTATAAGACGATCAAAAGGGAGGCCAAAACTGAATGAAGGATTTAATGAGAGCCAAAAAAGTAGTTAACAAAAGAGTAATACAGCCTAATCAAAATATAGATTCAGGAAGAAGCTATATAGAAACGAATGAAATAGAAGAGGAGCTAAGAGGATGCAAGCCACAATGCCATCCATATGTACAATGTGATTGTAATAATGATTGCAATAATGATTGCAACCATCATAATCATAATTGTGGATGTAATCCAGGATGCTGTGATTGCAAAGATGAAGAAGATTGTACAGACAATTGCTTCCCAAACCCTTGTCCAGAAGAGTGTGCTCATCCTTTAGTACCACCAAAATTTCCAATATCACAAGCAGCATTGTTTCCAATAGAAACTAATAGAATATTTGATACTATAATGTTTAGAGTATTTACAGATGGTAAAATGGCAAATGGAGAAGATTTAAACTTTGACTATGAATTAGGTAGTTTACGTGGACCATTGCCAAATGCTACTCAAACTAATGCTACTATAGAGAAAGTTTGTATAAATTATTCAAGTATAAGAATAAATCCAGGAACAACATCTTTAGAGAATTTAAGCATTGATAAAGCTAATAAACATGGTAGAAGATGTGAAACAATATTTGAATATGATGTGTGTGGTCAATTAAATAGATGCTGCAACGAGAAGTGTTTGGGACAAAATGTAGTTTATAAACAAAAAGGATTAAATGTTATAGTTAAAGATTTAGAAATAGAATTAATAGGTAGATTTGGATGTTCTGAATTTACTGCTATAGCTACACCAGTTGAGAAGTGCCATAAAGGCGATGAATCAAATGAGGTAGTATTCTTTTTTAACACTTTATCAAGTGATATAGTAGTTCCAGCAGATGGAAGAGGTTTTACGCTAAGACAAGATTTCCAAACTCAACTAACAGTTGACTGCATAGGAAAAGCAATAATAACTCAACACATAGTAAACAATAAACCTTGCTTTGAGTTACAAATTCCTAATGGAATAGACTTAGTATTATGCTTACAAAATATAGTTAGTGTATTAATAGAAGAACAAATAGTAGTTTTAGGTGGACCTACAAGAATAAAACCTAGATTAGTAGACACATTTGGTAATGTTTGCGATTTCTCTCAATTCAATGGAGATTGTGAAGAAAAACATGATCACTGCCATAAAGATAATAAATGCTAATTAAAAAATATATACACTAATATTGAAAATAAAAAGAGCATTGATAAAATCAATGCTCTTTTTATTTTCAATATTTTATAGAATCACAGTACTTAAATAAAATATTACTAGTTTTTACATTTGAAAAGTATGACCAGCGTTTTTCAGTATCATTGTAAACCATGGACTCTAAATTTATTTTATTTTTTGATTTGACATAATAGGAGCATATAATATGGTCATTTGATAAGTTAATAGTATAAAGAGGGAGCTTACTTTTAAAAGCATTTCTAATATCGAATTCTAAAAGTTCATTATTATAAAAATTATAGTTTAAATGATATATATTGTGATAATGCTTGTTTAGAGACTTAGAAAAAAATATATTTATAGAATTATTCAATAAGTACATTGAAAGCTTACTAATTTTTTTTGAACTAATATTTAACTTAAATGATGAAATCAGATTCAAAGAGCCAGTATTGTAAGTGTAGTAATAGAAGCAGTTTTTTAAGTCTATAAAACAAATGTGGATGTCATCATATTTATCGATTAACGCTGAGTATAAATAAACGTTATTTGAAATAGTTTCAATCTTATTTGTATGATTCTTTATGTATAAACAATTATTTTTATTAAAAATAGATAAAGATAAATTCGCATCTTTATTTAGAATAATCATAAAATTAACCACCTTAGTATAATGATTTTAAAGATTTAAATAAAACATGAGAATTAAATATAAAAGTTATTATAGGAACTACTGTAAGAATCAATATATAGCCCCATAAGCCTGCATCTGGTATTGGAAGTATAAAGTATAGGCAAAGTGTTTGTATAAGCATAGAAGAGATTCCTATAACGCTAGCAATAAATTCTTTTCCAATAGAATGAAGAATACCAGAGATAACATGATTTAAACTTAAGAATAAAGGGACTAAGTACATGTATTTTAAATAGAATCCTGCAACTTTATTTTTAAATGTATATAAGCAAATTTTTTCTCCGAATAGATAAAATATCAAGGAACATAAAAACCCCATAACAAGAGTAAGGACTAAAGCAAATAATACTTTACTTTTTATAGATTTAATATTTTTTCTGCTTACGTCCAATGATATGCTAGGTATTATATTTACAACTAATGCAGAAACCAGCATAAATGGGAGGTAGACAAAAGGAAATACCATACCGGCAATAGTTCCATAAATTCCTAAAGCAGTTGTATATGTAATTCCAGAAAGAGCTAATCTAGATGGAATAATCATAGAACTAATAGAATTAAGAACTATACTAGACATACGATTACAGGTAATAGGTATTGACATTCTAACTGTATCATATGAGGATTTCATAAATTCTTTTATGTCTATAGTGTATTTATTATCTATATATGGCTTTCTAGCTAATCCTAATGTCATTAATGATAAACTTACACATTCACCTATTGATATACCTATTATTGCAGATAGACATATTAAAGTTGGATCATTAAAGTTTTTTACTATCAAATAAACAAAAATAATTTTTGAAATTTGCTCTAAAATTTGAGAGATAGCAGGTATATCTACTTGCTTTATTCCATAGTAGTAACCTCTGACAATATTTGAAAGTGTTATAGCTATTATTGATGGACAAAGTGCAAGTATAAAGATAGAGCTATTATTGCTATGTAATAATTTAATCGATAAAGATTCAGAGCTAACTGACACGAAAAAAGCAATAAGTGATGCTATAAAAAAGGATATATATATTGCCGATATAAAAAGTGAATTTGTGCTGTGCTTATCGTTAAATGCTTTTTTTCTTGCAACTAAACAACTAAGAGCAGTGGGTATACCTGTTGTGGTAAGAGCAATACAAATCATTAAAAAGTTAAATACCATGTGATATATTCCTAAGTGAACTTCTGATAAATTATTTGACAAAAATATCTTATATAAAAAACCTATTATTCTAACTATAAAATTAGATAAAAAAAGCACCAAAGTTGAATATACAAGATTAGGAATCTTCAAATATATCACCTCCTATCTTAAGTTATATTCAATAATTAATATAAAAATGAAAAAAATAACTCATATCTAAAAAGATAGAGTTATTTTTTTTACCCACAAATTCAGGTGGGTTTCTATTTATTTAAAATGCTTTTTATACTTACAAATTGAGGTTTCATTTTATCAAAAGTTGATATGTATTTAAATCCAAGTTCATCAAGTCTATTATATATATAGTCAAACTTATAAGCTACTTGAGATGGGATATGAGAATCAGAACCAGTAGTTATTATCTCTCCACCAAGTTCTTTATACATTTTTAGTATATAGTTTGAAGGAGTTAAGTCTTTTAAACCATATCTAAAACATGACGTGTTTATTTCTATACCTTTTCCACTATGAATAACTTCTTTTAAAATTGATTCTAATATATCAGAAAAAAGTTTATCATCAAGTTCTTCATTGTAATCTCCATATCTCTTAATTAAATCAAGATGTCCTAAAACAGAATAGTCTTTATAATTTTTAACTATATAATATAAAAGTTCATAATACTTTTCATAAGCTTCGTGTTGAGATTTATCATTAAAGAAAGTTCCATTGTACAAATCAATTTTATCTATTGCATGCATTGAACATATAACAAAATCGAATGGATAGTTCTTTATATCATTTGAGCATTTTTCTATGATATGAGGTTGAACTCCCATTTCAATTCCTTTTTTTATAGTAATTTGATTTTTAAATTTATCTTTAAGATTATCAATACTTTTTAAGTAAGATATATAGTCTGTTTCAAATGGAACATCACTTATTATGTCGTAATCAACATGATCAGTAAAACAGATTTCCTTTAAGCCTAAATCAATAGATTTTTTGACCATATCTTCCATAGGTGTTTGACTATCTCCGGAAAAGTTTGAATGCATATGATAATCGTAGTACATAATTAGTATCCCCTTTTTTTATAAATTTTGGTATTATATATACATAATAATATCAAATATAGTTATAGGCATCAATAAACACATGTATAACAATATCATTTGAAGTGGTGATTAAATGGATAAATATAAGTTAGTAATAGAAGATAATAGTCCAAAGTATTTACAAATTTATAATCATATAAAAACAATGATTATAAATAATGAAATAGAAGTAAATAAAAAGCTTCCACCTATAAGATCTATAGCAAAGCTATTAAATGTTAATAACACTACAATAGTAAAGGCATATGAATTACTAGAAAAAGAAGGATATGTATATAAAATTATTGGTAGTGGAACATTTGTGTCAGACACTAGAGTAAAAGCAAATAGTGATGAAAACACACTTATAGAAGGAATAATTAGATTTGACAATGGGAATCCTTCAATAGATATGTTTCCAGTAGAAGAGTTTAAAAAATCCATAAATATAGCTCTTGAAAAAGAAGGAAATTCAATGTTTGAATATGATGATGGATTAGGGTTTATAAAGTTAAGGTCTAAACTCGTAGAATACTTAAAAACTCTAAATATAAATACTAATAAAGATAATATACAAATTATATCTGGAGCTCAACAAGGTATAGACATAGTTTGTAAAGGTTTAATAAATTACTCAGATTTAGTATTTGTTGAAGAACCAACTTACAGAGGTGCACTTGAAGTATTTAAAAATAGAGGGTCAAAAATTATAAGTATACCGATGTTAGAAGATGGAATAGATATAGGTATACTTAAGTTAAAACTTGAAAAAATAAGACCGAAGATACTTTATACAATGCCTAATTACCAAAATCCAACTGGAATATCTTACTCAGAATATAAAAAGAAAAAGCTAATTGAATTAGCTGAAAAATATGATTTTTATATATTAGAAGATGATTTTATGAGCGATTTGAAATTTGAATCAACAGAGCATTATCCTCTAAGAAGTTATGATGATAAGGGAAGAGTAATTTATATAAAAAGTTTCTCAAAATTACTTATGCCAGGAATTAGAATAGGATTAGTTGAAATGCCTAATGAAATTTTAAATAAAATACTATGGGCAAAGTATTCCTCAGATATATCAACATCAGGTATAATTCAAAGATCTATGTATTATTATATGGAAAACTTCAACTGGAACAACTACATAAAGAATGTAGAGTATGCTTATTATGAAAAATTTAAATTAGCACTAGAACTTATACAAAGCAAATTAGCTAATAAACTTAAATTAAAAGTACCTACAGGAGGGATAAATTTCTTTTTGGAATTACCAAGAGGATACTCAGCAAAAGCATTTAGTAAATTCTTAAGAAAAAAAGGAGTAGCTATTTTATCAGGTGGACACTTCTTTGACACATCTATAGACGATAGATTTTTTAGAATAAATATTGCACAAACAAGCTTAGATGAAATACAAAAGGGAATATATATAATATCGGATAATATAGATGAATTTTTAAAATGCTACAAAAATACAGAAGAATTTAAAGAAAATAAATTATTTTTTTAGGAGTGAATAATATGAATAACGAATTTGATAAAAAGAAATTAAATAGAATAAATGAATTAGCAAAAAAGCATAAAGGTGAAGGCTTAACTGAAGATGAACATAAAGAAAGAGAAGGCTTAAGAAAAGAATATTTAGAACATTTTAGAGGTCATTTTAGATCAAGATTAGAAAACATAAAAGTAGTTTCACCAGAGGAATATGAAGAAGCAATGAAAAACAAAAAGAACTAGAAAAATTTAACATTTGACAAATGCAAGTGTGCTATAATTATCACGAGGGTATTTTAATAAAGAAAGGGAGTATTAAGTATGAATTTAAGACATGAATTTAAAAATGCATGGGAACAAATTAAAGAAAACAAAGAACTTGATGCTGTGATGAATTACTCAAATGAATACATGAAGTTCCTAGATGCAGGTAAAACAGAAAGAACTTCAGCAAGAGAGATAATAAGACAAGCTAAAGAACATGGTTTTATATCAATAAACGATGCGATGTCATCAGAATGTTTAACTGCAGGTACTAAAGTATATGCAGAAAATAAAGATAAAGGCGTTGCTTTATTCGTAATTGGACAAGAAGAATTACAAAAAGGAATGAGAATTGTTGGGGGACATATAGATTCTCCAAGATTAGATTTAAAACCAAATCCATTATATGAAGATGGAAATTTAGCTCTTTTCAAAACTCACTATTATGGTGGAATAAAAAAATATCAATGGACAGCATTACCACTTGCAATACATGGTGTAGTTATACTACAAGATGGAACTAAAGTTGATATATGTATAGGTGAAGATGATAATGATCCAGTATTTTGCATAACAGATCTATTAATACATTTAGCAGGAGATCAAATGCAAAAAAAATTAGCTGATGGAGTAACTGGTGAAGGCTTAAATCTTTTAGTAGGGCATATGCCATTAGAAGGTGAAGAGAAAGATGCAGTTGAAGCTAATGTACTTAAATTATTAAATGAAAAATATAATATGACTCAAAAAGATTTCTTAACAGCTGAGATAGAAATTGTTCCAGCTGGTAAAGCTAGACATTTAGGATTTGATAAAGGAATGGTTCTAGCTTATGGTCATGATGATAGAGTTTGTTCATATGCAGCTGTAAAATCTATATTTGATATTGAAAATCCAAAATATACTGCAGTAGCATTATGTGTAGATAAAGAAGAAGTTGGATCTCAAGGAAATACAGGAATGCAATCTAAATTCTTTGAAAATGCAGTAGCTGAACTTATAAACTTACAAGGAGATTATTGTGATCTTAAAGTAAGAAGAGCTATGGCAAATTCAAAAGTTTTATCAGCTGATGTTTCAGCTGGATTTGATCCAACATACCCAGATGTTTTAGATAAGAGAAATGCATGTTTCATGGGACATGGTTTAGCTTTAACTAAATACACAGGCGCAAGAGGTAAAGGTGGATGCAATGATGCTAACGCTGAATTTGCTTCAGAAGTAAGAAGAATATTTGATAAAGCTAATGTTGTTTGGCAAATATCAGAACTTGGTAAAGTTGACCAAGGTGGCGGTGGAACTATCGCTTACATATTAGCTGAATATGGTGCAGAAGTAATAGACTGTGGAGTTGGTGTATTAAATATGCATGCTCCATATGAGATAGTATCTAAAGCAGATATATATGAAATGTATAAAGGATATAAAGCTTTCTATGAAATAGAAGCTTAATATAAAAAAAGATAAGTGATTAATCACTTATCTTTTTTTATATGTTCTAAATTAAAATAGTCACATACTCCATCTAAGAATTTATACTCAAGAGGAGTAAAAGCTTTTTTCTTAGAGTATATAAAATAAAATTTTCTATCAAAACTCATATTTTTAATTTTGTAGAAGTTTAACTTATTTGAGTTTATATCTTCAATAATTGAAGTGTAAGATACAAATGAAACCCCAAGTCCTAACTTAACCATTTCTTTTATTGATTCATTAGATTCAACGTAAGCAATTGTATCTAAGCTATTAAGCGGTATTTTGTTTGATTTTAACTTATTAATCACGATACTTTGAGTCCCAGAACCGTCTTTTCTCATTATGAATTTTAAATTATAAAGTTTTTCTATATCAATAAAACCATTTTCATTTTCTATAATTAAATTTTTAGGAGCAATTAAAACTAGCTCATCATCTATTAAATCTATATATTCAATTTGTTTATTGTTTACCTTAGAACCTACAAATCCAAAACTTATACGTTCATTTAAAATTTCTGATATAGCATCTTGAGAATCATAACGACTTATACTAAACTTAACATTTGGATAATTAGTATAAAAACTTTTTAAAAAGTCAGGAAGTATATATGTTTCAGGTATAGAACTACATGCAAGATCTATGACCCCTTCTATCTTTCCGCTATATTCCTTTATATCATAAACAGCTTTTTTGCAATTATTTAAAATATAAATAGCGTGTTCATATAATATTTCGCCTGCCTTTGTAAGTGTAATTACTTTATTATTTCTATTAACTAGTACTGTATCAAGGCTTTTTTCAAGATTTTGAATATGGGCACTAACTGTAGGTTGTGTAAGAAAAAGCTCTTTAGCAGCTTTAGAAAAGCTATTATATTTAGCTACAGCTACAAAAACTTCAAGTTGTTTTAAGTCCATAAAAATATCCTCCCCCTAAATATGTCCTTACATATTATAACACACAAAAAAGTATCTAGGATAAAATAAAAATTAAATGTCAATATACGGAATAAGTCTTACAAAAATATTACAATATAACTTTTTAGGTTATTTAATGTAAATAAATAATATATAATTAGATATAAGTAAATTTAGGAGGATTAGTGTATGAAAAAAAGTTTGCTAATTAGCATCATGCTAATAGTCATACTAATGTTCTCAGGATGCAGTATGAAAAGTGGAAAAAAAGTAGACAAAGCTACGCAACAAAAAAATATAACTAAAATTCAAAATGATGTTAGTGAAGTTATGGGGAAAAATTATGAATATGTTATGGATACTATGGGAGATCCATATATGACGACATATTATATAAATACAGAAAAATATGGGGAGTTTGAACATTTAGATAAAGAAGGAATTTTAAAAAATCTAAATATTGAAATGGTATATCCAAAAGAAGGGTATGAAAGTAGTGCTTTATATGTAGATATAAGCAAAGACAAGGTTGTTGATGTAGAAAGCGATGAATTTGTTGGGTTCTCTTCTGGATTTGAAGATTTACCTCAAAAGGCAAGGTCGGCTAACGTAATAGTTGATTTTTATAATGACCAATCATTTATTGATTCTAGTAAAGTTGATTTAAAATCAATAAAGTCTTATATAGGTAAAAATATTGAAGAGTTAGTTAGAGATACTAGCTTAGATATGCCAAATGCGGTTGCATATAGTAAAAACAAAGAAAAAATTATAAATTATTATATTTTACAAAGTAAAAATAATAATACAGTTTTCGTTGTATCAGTAACTGAAGATAAGGGAAAAATTTTAGATATAACACAAGTTTCAGATGCTTCATTGATAAAAGAATTAATAAATATGTCAAATTAAAAAATACTCTCTATATTTTAAATATAGAGAGTATTTTGTTTGCTTACTTATAGTATATATAACAAAATAATGTAAATAATAAATTAGTGAGTATAAAACTAAATTACATAATGTAAGTATATATAGGAGGCTTAATTTATGAGTAAACAAATAATTACTATAGATGGAAATACTGCAGCGGCACATGTTGCGTACGCATTTACAGATGTTGCAGCTATATTCCCTATAACTCCATCATCAACAATGGCTGAGGTTGTAGATGAGTGGGCTGCACAAGGAAGAAAAAATATATTTGGACAAAAAGTTAGTGTTGTAGAGATGCAGTCAGAAGCAGGAGCAGCAGGAGCATTTCATGGATCATTACAGTCTGGAGCGCTAACAACAACATTTACAGCATCTCAAGGATTACTACTTATGATTCCTAACATGTATAAGGTATCAGGAGAATTGCTTCCTGGAGTATTTCATGTAAGTGCGAGAGCTATTGCATCTCAGGCTTTATCTATATTTGGAGACCATCAAGATGTTATGGCAGCAAGACAAACTGGATGTATATTATTAGCATCAAGTTCTGTTCAAGAAGTTGCAGACATAGCTCCAGTTGCTCATTTAGCTGCTATAAAAGGAAGACTTCCGGTTATACATTTCTTTGATGGATTTAGAACATCACATGAAATACAAAAAATAGAAGTTTTAGATTATGAGGACTATGCAAAACTAATAGATCAAAAAGCACTACAAGAATTTAGAGAAAGAGCATTATCTCCAAATCATCCAGTGACAAGAGGGACGGCTCAAAATCCAGATATATATTTCCAAACTAGAGAAGCTTCTAACAAATATTATGAAAATATCATACCTATAGTTGAAGAGTATATGAACGAAATGAATAAACTTACTGGAAGAAACCATGGTTTATTTGATTACTTTGGCCCAGAAGATGCAAAACACATAATAGTTGCAATGGGTTCAGTGACTGAAACTATAGAAGAAACTATAACTTATTTAAATGGACAAGGTGAAAAATATGGATTAGTAAAAGTTCATTTATATAGACCGTTTTCTATAAAACACTTTATGGATGTAATACCATCAAGTGTAGAAAGAATTTGTGTTTTAGATAGAACTAAAGAACCAGGATCTATAGGAGAACCATTATACTTAGATGTAAAATCAGCATTTTATGAAAATGAAAAAACACCTATGATAATAGGCGGGATATATGGACTTGGATCTAAGGATACAACTCCAGCAGATATAAAATCTGTATATGACAATTTAAAATCTAGTAACCCTAAAAATCAATTTACAGTAGGTATAGTAGATGATGTAACTAATAAATCTATAGATGTAGATAGAAACTTTAAAATAAGACAAGAAGGAACTATAAGATGTAAGTTCTGGGGATTAGGATCAGATGGTACAGTTGGAGCTAACAAACAAGCTATAAAGATAATAGGTAATAATACTGACATGTTTGCTCAAGCATATTTTGCATATGATTCTAAAAAATCTGGTGGTATAACAATGTCTCACTTAAGATTTGGTAAAACTCCTATAAAATCTACTTATCTTATAGATGAAGCTGATTATATTGCTTGTCATAACCAATCTTATGTAACAGAATATGATTTATTAAAAGGACTTAAAAAAGGTGGAGTATTTGTACTTAACTGTATATGGGGTAAAGAAGAATTAGAAAATCATTTACCAGCTAGAATCAAAAATTATATAGCTGAAAATGATATAGAATTCTATACTGTTAATGCAACAAAAATTGCGCAAGAAATAGGTCTTGGAAATAGAATAAACATGATAATGCAATCTGCATTTTTCAAATTAGCAAAAATAATACCAGAACAAGATGCTATAAATCATTTAAAAGATTCTATTAAAAAAGCATATGGTAAAAAAGGTGAAAAAATAGTAAATATGAACTATGAAGCAGTTGAAAAAGGTATGAGTTCAATAGTGAAAATAGATATACCACAAGATTGGAAAACTGCTAAAGATAGTGTTGAAGATAGAAATGAGCCAGAATTTATAACAAACATATTAAGACCAATGAATGCACAAGAAGGTGATAATTTACCAGTAAGTGCATTTACCGGAATAGAAGATGGAACATTCCCTAATGGTACAGCGGCATATGAAAAACGTGGAGTAGGAATAAATGTACCTGAATGGATATTAGAAAATTGTATTCAATGTAATCAATGTGCTTATGTTTGTCCACATGCAACTATAAGACCATTTTTATTAAATGAAGAAGAAAGTAACAAAGCACCTAATAGTTTTGGAACGAAAAAAGCTATAGGTAAAGGATTTGAAGGATTACAATATAGAATGCAAGTCGATACTATGGATTGTACTGGATGTGGAAACTGTGCAGATATATGTCCGGCTAAAGAAAAAGCATTAGTTATGAAACCTCTTGAATCTCAAACTGAATCAGAAATACCAAATTGGGATTTTGCAGTATCACAAGTTTCTGATAAAGGGGATATAATGAGCCCAAATAGCGTTAAGGGAAGTCAATTTAGACAACCACTTATAGAATTCTCTGGAGCATGTGCAGGTTGTGGAGAAACTCCATATATCAAGTTAGTAACTCAACTATTTGGAGATAGAATGATGATAGCAAATGCAACAGGATGTTCATCTATTTGGGGAGGATCAGCTCC
This sequence comes from Paraclostridium bifermentans, assembly GCF_019916025.1. Taxonomy (NCBI): domain Bacteria; kingdom Bacillati; phylum Bacillota; class Clostridia; order Peptostreptococcales; family Peptostreptococcaceae; genus Paraclostridium; species Paraclostridium bifermentans. The sequence continues at coordinate 617,585 of NZ_CP079737.1, forward strand.
ATCTACTCCATATACTATAAACCATGAAGGTAAAGGTCCTGCTTGGGCAAACTCTTTATTTGAAGACAATGCTGAATTTGGATATGGGATGTATTTAGGAGTTAAACAAATAAGAAATAGAATAGAAAATTTAATCACAGAACTAGTTGGAATGAATATTGATGAAGAAAGTAAAAAAGCATTTAACTATTGGTTAGAAAGTAAAAATGATGGATTAGAATCAGCTTGTGCATCAGAAGGCGTAAAAAAAGCTATAAACAATACTAAAGGATCAGATGAAAAAGTTTCTTCCTTAATAAATCAAATAAAAGAATTAGAAGACTACCTTGTAAAAAGATCTCAATGGATACTTGGAGGAGATGGATGGGCATATGATATCGGATATGGTGGATTAGATCATGTTCTAGCATCAGGTGAAGATGTTAATGTTTTAGTATTTGATACAGAAATTTATTCAAATACTGGAGGACAAGCTTCAAAATCAACTCCAGTTGCAGCAATGGCTAAATTTGCAGCAGCAGGTAAGAGAACAAAGAAAAAAGATTTAGGTAGAATGGCAATGACATATGGTAATGTTTATGTAGCACAAGTTTCATTAGGTGCAGATAAAAATCAATTAGTAAAAGCTATAATAGAAGCTGAAAATTATAACGGACCATCACTTATAATCTGCTATGCACCATGTATATCTCATGGATTAAAAGAAGGTATGGGTAGAACTATTGCAAATGAAGAACAAGCTGTTAAATGTGGATATTGGCATTTATATAGATTTAATCCACAATTAAAGGATGAAGGTAAAAATCCGTTTACATTAGATTCTAAAGAACCAACAGAAAGCTTTAGAGATTTCTTAATGGGACAAGTTAGATATTCAGCTATAGCTAAACAATTCCCAGATATAGCTCAAGAGTTGTTTGATATGACAGAAGAAAATGCAAAAGAAAGATATGAAATATATAAGTTATTATCACAACAAATGTAATTAAAAAAGAGAGAATTTTATTCTCTCTTTTTTCTAATTGAGTTTTTATAGAATAATAATATATTGATTTGCAAATTATATACTAGAAGACACTTTAAGGAGGACATAAAAATGGCGAATAAACCATTAGTGAGTAATGCAAAGCAAGCTTTAAATGAAATGAAATTAGAAATAGCCAATGAATTAGGTCCCTTGAATCTTAATTTAGAACAAAGTAATATTTCATTTAATAAAAATGAAGATATACCTGGAAGTTTAGGAGCAGTTATGTCTAAAAAATTAGTTCAAATGGGAGAAGAAATTCTATTAAGAGAATACAATAATAAAAAATAATATTAAATTTAATTTCTAGAATTTATTTAAGGTTATTTTAAGCTTTATGATTTATAATAATTTTATAATAAAATAAAAAACTATCAAAATACTTTCCCTTAAAAATCACTTACATTATGTAAGTGATTTTTTTATTTGAAAAAATAAAAGAGCTTCAACAAAATAGTTGAAGCCCTTCTAAAAACTTATTGGTGCCGGTTGTGGGACTTGAACCCACACGGTATCACTACCAACGGATTTTGAGTCCGCCCCGTCTGCCGATTCCAGCAAACCGGCTCGTTACAATTCTATTATAACAGTAATAAAAACGTTTTGCAATATATTTAGCCTTAATATACATTCAATAATATGGTAATATTAAATATAATACGAATTGGTAATAATAGAGAGGATAAATAATTAGGAGTGATAAATTTGGAAAAAACGTTAATTATAATAGATGGAAATTCAATTGTTAATAGGGCATTTTATGCATTGCCTGATTTAACTAATAAAAAAGGGCTACATACAAATGCAATATTTGGTTTCACAAATATGCTATTTAAGTTGATAGATACATATAAACCTACACATATTAGTGTTGCATTTGATAAAAAAGCTCCGACTTTTAGACATTTAGAGTATAAGGAATATAAAGCTGGAAGAAAAAAAATGCCAGATGAATTAAAACAACAGTTAGAACCGTTAAAAAATTTATTAGATGCATTTAATATAAATCGTTTAGAAATTGAAGGATATGAAGCTGATGACATAATAGGTACTGTATCTTTAAAAGCAGAGCAAGATGGATATAAAGTTTATATAGTAACAGGAGACAAAGATGCAATTCAATTAGCTTCAAAGACTACAACTACGCTTATAACTAAAAAAGGAGTAGGAGAAGTTGAAGAATATGATTTCAATGGAGTTGAGGAAAAGTATGGAATGACACCTACTCAATTTATAGATTTAAAAGGGCTTATGGGAGATAAGTCAGATAACATACCTGGAGTACCTGGAATTGGAGAGGTTACAGGTATTAAACTTATAAAAGAATTCGGAAGTATTGAAAATATAATAGAAAATATTGATTCAGTAAAAGGAAGTCCTAGGAAAAAAATCGAAGAAAATAAAGAGCTTGCTATAATGAGTAAAAGGTTAGCTACAATAATTAGAGATGTTCCAATTGATTTTGATTTAGAAAAATTAGAATTTGGAAATTATGATAAGTCAAAACTAATAGAGGTATTTAATGAACTTGATTTCAACAGCTTAATAGCTAGGTTGGATTCAAACGCAGAAGAATTAAAAGTAATAGTAAATAAACTTGAAGACGTTAAAGAATTTATAAACAAAGCAAAAAATAGTAAAAAGCTAATATTAAAAACTATTTCTAAAAGCGGAAATATTCTAGAAAAAAACATAATGCAAATTTATTTAAGTGTTGATGGAGAAGAATTATTTTGGGTTGATGAAAGTCAAATAGATGAAATAAAGGAACTATTAGTAGATGAAGATTTAAGAGTTTATGGATATAACTTAAAAGAAGATTATATAGCTCTAAGACCTTATGGAATATCTTTAAGTAATATTTACTTTGATATAGCTATAGCAGAGTATTTAATAGACTCTAGCAGCTCTAACTATACATATGATTCAATTGCGATGAACTATTTTGGACAAAAAATAAAATCATCTGAAGAATTGTTAGGGAAAGGCGTTAAAGCAAAACAATATGAAGATCTAGAAAAAGAAGAACTAGACAATACAATTGGAAGCATAGTTCAATTAGTTGAAAAAGTAACTCCTAAAATGGAAGAAAAATTAGTTGATATGGATATGGACGGTCTGTTTTACCATGTAGAAATGCCTTTAGTAGAAGTGCTAGGATATATGGAGTATGAAGGTGTTATGGTAGATAAAGATAAATTAATAGAATTAGGTGAAGAATTTAAAATATCTATAGATAAACTAGAAAAAGACATATACAATCTTGCAGGAGAAGAATTTAACATTAATTCTCCAAAACAGTTAGGTGTTATTTTATTTGAAAAATTAGAACTTCCAGTAATTAAAAAGACTAAAACAGGATATTCAACTAATGCTGAAGTATTAGAACACTTAAGTGATAAGCATGAAATTATAGACAAGATAACTGAATATAGACAAATTGTAAAGTTAAAATCTACTTATGTAGACGGGCTTATAAATATAATAAATCCTATAAGTCACAGAATCCATTCATCATTTAATCAAACAATAACAACAACTGGAAGGATTTCATCTACAGATCCTAACTTACAAAACATACCTGTAAGGTTAGAATTAGGTAGAAATATAAGAAAAGTATTTATAGCAGATAAAGGCTTTAAATTAGTAGATGCAGACTACTCACAAATCGAATTAAGGGTTCTAGCACATATGAGTCAAGATGAGCATATGATAGATGCATTTAACCATAACGTAGATATTCATACTAAAACTGCATCACAAGTATTTGGTATTGATATAAATGATGTAACAAGTGAGCAAAGAAGTGCCGCAAAAGCAGTAAACTTTGGTATAGTATATGGTATAAGTGATTTTGGATTAGCTAAAAATTTACATATACCAGTTAAGGAAGCAAAAAACTATATTGATAGTTACTTAAATACTTATGAAGATATAAAATCATATATGGATAGTACAATTGAAGAAGCAAAAGAAGATGGATACGTAAAAACTATTTTAAATAGAAGAAGATATATACCGGAAATAAAATCTTCTAATACAATACTTAAAAATTTAGGAAAAAGATTGGCTATGAATGCGCCGATACAAGGAAGTGCCGCTGACATCATAAAAATAGCTATGGTTAATGTGCATAAAAAATTAGAAGAAAGAGATTTAAAATCCAAATTAGTGCTTCAAGTTCACGATGAACTTATAATTGAATGCATTGAAGATGAAGTAGAAGAAGTATCTAAGATTGTAAAAGATGAAATGGAACATGCTGTATCTATGGATGTTAATTTAGATGTAGATTTAAATACCGGATACTCTTGGTATGAAACAAAGTAGGTGATAAGATGTTGGTAATTGGACTAACAGGAAACATAGGCTGTGGAAAAAGCAGTTTGTCAAAAATTCTAGAAGAAAACTATTTTGATATAATTGATGCGGATTTAATATCTAGAGAAATTATGAATAACAGTGATTTGCTAAAAGAGATATTTGATACTTTTGGTGATAATATAAAAAGAAACGATGGAACTCTAGATAGAAAAAAACTTGGAGAAATAGTTTTTAATGATGATAAAAAGTTAATTGAATTAAATTCATTGACTCATCCAGCTATAAAAAAAGAGATAATAAAAAAAATAAATAATATAAAATTAAATAATAAAGATATTGCGATAATTGATGCGGCTTTACTGATAGAAGGAAACTTTTTAGATTTGGTAGATAAGTTAGTTGTTATTACATGTAATGAAAATATTCAACTAGAAAGAATAATTAACAGAGACAATATTACAAAGAATGAAGCTATGAGCCGTATAAATTCACAAATGAGTCAATCTGAAAAAATTAAATTTGGAGATTATATAATAGATAATTCAGGGGATAGAGAGAAGCTAATCTATGATGCAAGTAAACTAATAACACATATAAAGGAGAAATGGTGTGAATAAAAAAAGATATATAACTATATTTATAATCTTTATGTTGTTAGTTTTAGGAGTAATATCAATAAGACAAAAATTGGTGTTAAAATTATTACATCCGAGATTATACGAGGAATATGTAGAGACATATTCTAAAGAGTTTTCAATAGATGAAAATTTAGTATATAGTATAATGAAAGTAGAAAGCAAATTTAACAAAAACGCTATATCCAATAAAAAGGCCAAAGGATTGATGCAAATAAGTGATATAACTCAAAAATGGGCACAAGATGAGTTGAAATTAGGAAAAGTTGATATATTTGATCCTGAAACTAATATAAAAATAGGTTGTTGGTATTTGAGTAAGTTATATAAGGAATTTAACGATTTAGATTTAGTTATAGCTGCTTATAATGGAGGATCAGGGAATGTAAATAAATGGTTAAATGATGAAGCTTATAGTAAAGATGGTAATAAATTGCATAAAATACCATTTAATGAAACTAAAAATTACTTAGGCAAAGTTAAAGAGAACTATATTATTTACAAGTCATTGTATGGAGAGGAAGAAGCTAATGAAAAGAATTAAAGTAGTGACGGTTATTATGACTATTATGCTTGCTGTTTCTGGGTGTGGCAAAGGTGATAGTAACAAAGACAAAAATGAAAAGCAAAATGTAAGTGAAAATAATAATTTAGAATATATACATTTATCTATGGTAAATCCTGAAACAATAAATCCTATAAATAATAATAATCAATCTGTTGGATATATTTTGGATTTAGTTTATGATAGCTTATTTACAATAGATAGTAACTATAATGCCGTTCCACAATTAGTAGAGGAGTACTCTATGGCATCTGACGGTAGAAGTATAAATATAAAATTAAAAGATGTTAACTGGCATAATGGTAAGCCTGTTACATCTGATGATGTAGAGTTCACAATAGACTCAATAAAGAGGTCAGAAAATAGTTCGTATAAACCTTTAGTTGAAAATATATCATCAGTAACTTCTACAGATAATAAAAATTTAACTATACACTTTACTCAACCGTATGCATTTTCTATAGATAATTTAATATTTCCTATAGTTAGTAAATCAGAATTAAGTGGATTAAATGTAGCAGAGTCAAAAGATTATAAAAATAACATGGTTGGAAGTGGAGCATATAAAATATCTAAATTTAATAAAAAATCTAATATGGTATTAACACTTAATGAAGATTACTATGATAAAGAGAAAATAAAAGATGCAAAAAAAGAGATTAATGTAATGATTGTACCAGACGAGGCAGCTCAAGTTTCTATGACTTTAGCTTTATCAAGTGATATAACTAAGGTTGGAATTAGTGATTTAAGTGAATTCCAAGAAGATGAATTTAAAATTACTAATTATGAAGGAAGAGGATATGAATATATGATATTTAATTATAGTAATCCTATAATGAATGATATCAATTTTAGAAAAGCAATTTCATATGGTATAGATAAAAAGAAAATTCTATCGGAAGCTTATTTAGGGAATGTATCAGATGTTAATTTCCCATTACATTCTAAGTCTAAATATTATGATTCAAGTATAAAACCAATAGGATATAATGTTGAAAAAGCTAAAGAAAGCTTAGGCAAAATAGACATAGATAAAGTTAATTCTAATGCTGCAGGCAAAGATGATGCTTCTAAAAAAGAAGAAAATAATAAAAAAGAAGAAAATAATAAAAAAGAAGAAGCAGCTAAAAAGGAAGAAAATAGTAAGAAAGAAGAAACAAATAAAGAATCTAAAGAAGCTAAAAAAGCAAGAGAAGAAAAAGAAAAAAGTGAAAAATTAAAAGAAGCTATTAAGAATTTAAATTTAAAAATAGTTGTAAATAAAGAAAATAGTGAAAGAGTTAAAGCTGCCCACTTAATAAGAGAAAATCTAAATGAGATGGGAATAAAATCTACTGTAGAAGAACTTGAAGGGGATGCGTTAGCTCAAGCATTAGATAAAAAGGAATATGATTTAGCGTTAGTTGGATGGGAATTATCATCAGTGCCAGACGCTACAGATATAATAAACTACAGTGGATACACTAATGAAAAATTAACAAATTATCTAAATTCATTAAAAAGTTCTAAGAGTGTAGATGATACGAAGAGTATATATAAATCTATTCAAAAATACGTTAATGACAATGTAGCATTTGTAAGTTTAGGTATAACTGATGATTATTTAGTAACAAATAAAAGAATAACAGGAAATTTAAAACCTAATGACTTTGATATATATGAAGGTATATACAACCTAGGTTTTAAAGAATAATATATATGGGTATATAAGAATTAAGATTTTAAAATTACAGAGGTGATAACATATGAGAAAAAAATTATTAGTAGATGGAATGAGTTGTATGAATTGTGTGAGACATCTTAAAGAAGCTCTACAAGAAGATATAAAAGGTGTAGAAGTAATAGATATAAGCTTAGAAAATAAATGTGCTGTAGTTGAAGTAAATGATAATGTATCTGATGAGATGATAAAAGCAGTAATAGATGATTTAGGATATGAGTTAAAAGGAATAGAATAAATAAAAATACCAGTAGGAAACTACTGGTATTTTTTTATGCTTGAGAAAAATATATCTATTTTAAGTTTTTAAAAACTGTGTCTACTATATCGATGGCTATGTCAGCGGTAATATCATCTTTATCTAATGCTGGATTAAGTTCAACTAAATCCATTGACTTAACTAAACCTGATTCTAAAAGTTTAGCAAGAAGATACTTAGATTCATCAACGGTAAAACCATTCTCAACTCTAGTTCCAGTACCAGGTACATATTGAGAATCTATAAAATCTAAATCAAAACTAATATGTATTGCTTGTATGTTTTTACTATGTAAACTAGATAAAATACAACTTATTACAGAATCTACCCCTTTATTAGTTAGATCTTCAGGATAGTACATATTCATATTTGTATTTTGAATAAACTCTTTTTCTCCAGAATCTATATCTCTACCACCTATATGATAAACGTTATCTTCTGATATCTTAATATTTTCAGTATATAAGTTTTTTAATTCACTATGACCATATCCCATTAAAGAAGCCAATGGCATACCGTGTACATTTTTAGATTCGGATGTTTCAAATGTATTTATATCTCCATGAGCATCAAACCATACCACTGCAAATTTTTTATCGAAATACTCACTAACACCAGAAATACTTCCAAGAGCTATAGAGTGGTCACCACCAACTATAAGTGGAAAATATCCAGTTTTTAAAGATGTATTTACAGCATGTGCAAGATTGGTGTTTATATCTAATAATGGTTTAAAGTACTTCATATCAGAGTGAGAAGCAAATTTTTCACTTTCATCAACACTTTCAACATATAAATTACCAAGATCATAAACTTGGTGATTATACTTCTTTATTGTTTGTATGATTCCTTTTTCTCTTAATTTATCAGGACCTAATTGAGGTCCTAATTTATCACAACCATAAAATGTAGGTACTCCTATAATATTTATATTCATGACTAACCCTCCTGTATATCTAATCTCTACCCGTGTTATATTTTATCATAATGCTTTTGAGAAAACCTAAATTAATAAAAATTTAGGTTTATTTATTCTATCAAATTCAATTTCATTAGTCGTAAAAAAAAAGACTTCTATTGGGGGAAATAATAGAAGTCTAAATTGGGGAGATTGAGTATGTTTGATTTACATTAATATTATTTGACAAATAAGAAAAATATATACATAAATATTAAAATAAAAATTATATTAATAGATATATAATATGAGATTAATACATATATAAAACTATATAATACTTATAAAAAGAAACTTTTATTGATTGATTGAATATAATGTAAGTATCAAAGGGGGGGATATCATGGAGCCTATAGAACATAATGAGGACCTAAAAAAAATTATACTTGATATGACCCAAAAAGAATTTCAAGGCTCAACTTCTAATAAAGGGGCTTTGAGGTATATTGAAGGTAAGATAAATTCGGTTATAGATGAAAGTATAAGTGAGTTTCATGATGAAGATTTAAATGTACAAACATATATAAAAACTTTAAAAAGAGGAGCATATCAACAAAATATAAGTGAGATTGCAAAAATAATTAAAGGCGAAGAAATTTTCAAATCAAAAGCAGAGTTAATAAAATTTGCTAGATATTTAGGAATGAATGTAAATGCGAAGCAATCATATAAGATACTATTAAAAAAAGTATCGACTAATATATATGAAAATAAAGATTATTACAATAAAAAATATATATACTATACAAAGAAAAACAGCACTTATATATTAGAGCCAGAAAAAATTAAAAATTATCTAATTGAAAATTATAAGTCAAGGGCAAGAAATGATATGAAGTCTATTGCAAAAATCCTAAATATAGATACTAAAGAAGAAGAAGGTGCAGAAGATATAAGAAAAAAAGTTATAAACTGCATAATAAAGGATAAACTAAGTAAAATTAAAAACTAAGGCGCTATATATTAGCGTCTTAAGTTTTTTAACAACTAGAATCAATTAGATTTAGGGGATGATTACAAAATGATAAAAAAGCTATGGGCTATAATCTTTATAATTATAATAGTTATTGGAAGTTGCTTTTTAGAAGTGAATAAATTTACACCAAAAAAGGAAGTGAAAATAGTTAGTTATAATATACATAGTGGTTTAAATAAAGATATGTTTCCCAGTTTATTTGATATAATTGATTTTTTAAGAATAGAAAATGCAGATATTATATGTTTACAAGAAGTAAATGAATCAGCAAAAGCAGGATTTCAAGTAAGTAGTTTAAAAGAAGATTTGGATATGTATTCTCATTTTGGAGCAAATGTAGTTAAATTAGGGGCAAATTATGGACTTGCAACATACTCTAAATACAAAATAATAAGCCAAAATCATATATATTTAAGCAGCAAAACGGAGCAAAGGGGAATGCTACACACCGTGGTTAAATTAGGATTTGGAAGAAAATTAAATATCATAAATTTACACTTAGGGCTAAATGATACAGAGAGAGAGAAACAACTAAAAGAAGTAGAATCTTTTGTTAAAAACTTAGAGGATCCATACATAGTTGTGGGAGATTTTAATGATGGCAATATGGATATAAATGAAGACATTTTTAAAGATGCAGCAACAAAAGTGAATAAAGATAACACATTAACATTTTCAACTGCATTAGATAGAATTGACTATATTTTAGTTTCACCAGATATTGAAGTTATAGATTACGATGTATTAATGAAAAACATGTCAGATCATTATCCTATAGTATCAAAGTTTAAAATTTAGGAATAAATCATTTTTTTGTTGAATATATATTAGTAAATATATTTAAACGGGGGGACAAACTAATGAATAAGAGAAGAAATATCTATAGAGGTATGAATAGAAGAAGAAACCATATATCAAAAGGTATAACTGTAGGACTAGTTGTAGTTGTATTAGCAGGAGGAGCATTTTTTATAAAAAAATCTGATTTTAGTTTTACAGAAAAGATAAGCAGTTTAAATATTTTCAATAAAAAAGAGTTAGGATTTAAAGAATTTTCATATAAAGACTTATTAGGAAAAGGCGATGATTCTAAAAAAGAAGCAAAAACAGAAGATAAAAGTAAAGATAAAGAAGTGAAAAAAGAACAAGAAGTATCAAATGTTAGTAATGAAAATGCAAAAGTAGCAACTGTTAAAGATTGGGGAATATATTCAATTCAAATAGCTGCAATAGATAATGAAGAAGAGTTAAAGCAAATACAAAATAAATTAAGTGAATTAAAAGTACCATTTTCTACTGTTGAAGTAGACAAAGTTCAAAAGGTTCAAACATATCCTTCATTTAAAGAAGAAGAAAGCAGAAAGAATTTAGAGACATTAAAAAAAGATTTTCCAGATGCTTTTGTAACTAAATTAGAAATACCTATGCTTAGCTTGCAGTATACAGAAAAGTATTCTTATGTAGAAAGTATCTGTGGGGAGTTAAATAATTTAATAACTAACTTTGAAGAAGAATCTAAAGTATGGGATAAAAATGAAAGTAATATAGATAAAGAAAACTATAAAAATATAATTAATAACAGGATATCTATTTTAGATAAAATAGAAAAAAATGCAAAAGATATTGATTATGATGGAATGAAAGGATTTAAGGAGAACCTACTAAAGTATACAGAGTCTGTAAAAGATAAATCGAAAAATAGCATGGAAATGGTAGAAAAAGACCAATTTAATATAAGTGAAAGTTTACTAATGTCATCTATGCAAGGATATTATAGCTTTATAAATTCTATTAAATCTATTTAAAAGTTGTTTAAAAAACAACTTTTTTTATTTTGAAAAGATTCTAGAAAAAAGTAATTTTTTAGATTAAAAGTAAGATAATATTTTAACGATTGTTAAAATATTACTATGGATATAGTATACTTATAATAGAAAAAAGTTTAAATTAAGCCATAAGGGGGTAGAACTATGAAGCTCTTAACTTTCAAAGGAGGGATACATCCTCCATACAGAAAAGAGTATACCAACAACAAACCGCTAGAAAAAGCTAAAGATCCTAAAGTTGTATACATTTCAATGCAACAACATATAGGAGCACCAGCAAAACCTATAGTAAAATTAGGTGATGTGGTTTGTGTAGGTCAAAAGATTGGTGAAATGCAAGGTTTTGTATCTGCAAACATTCATTCATCAGTGTCAGGAACAGTAATAGGAATAAAAGATATTGACGTTCCTGGGGGAGTAAGCACATGTGTAATAATAGAAAGCGATTTCAAAAATACTGTGCACGAAAGCGTGAAGCCTAAAGGGAGTTTAGAAAGTTTAACAAAAGAAGAAATAATAGAAAGTATCAAAGAAGCAGGCATTGTTGGAATGGGAGGAGCTACATTCCCAACACATGTGAAAATTTCTCCACCTCCAGATAAAAAGATAGATTTTGTCATATTAAATGGAGCAGAATGCGAGCCATATTTAACGGCAGATCACAGATTAATGATTGAAAATCCAGAAGATGTTGTATTTGGATTACAAGTTCTTATGAAGGCATTAAACGTAGATAAGGGTTACATAGGAATAGAAGTAAATAAGCCAGATGCAATAGAGTCTATTACAAAAGTGGCAAGCCAAATAAATAATATAGAAGTTGTAGGTCTTGAGATTAAATACCCTCAAGGGGCAGAAAAACAACTTATATATGCTTGCACAAATAGAGAAGTACCATCAGGTGGACTTCCAATGGATGCAGGAGCTGTTGTAAACAATGTAGGTACAGCTGCACAAATAGCAAAAACTATAAAAACAGGTATGCCTCTTGTAGAAAGGATAACAACTATAACTGGAAATTGTATACAAGAACCAAAAAATCTTGTAACTAAAGTAGGTACACTTTTCTCTGAAATTATAGAAGAGTGTGGAGGACTTAAAACTGATAAAAAAGTTGGAAAAATAATAATGGGTGGACCTATGATGGGGATAGCTCAATACACTACAAACATACCTACTAATAAGGGTACATCAGGAATATTATGTTTAGATGAAGCTGAAGCGACTATTCCTAAACCTAATAACTGTTTAAGATGTGGTAAGTGTCTAGATGTCTGTCCAGCATTTTTACAACCGTTATACATAAGTGCGTATAGCTTAAAAGGAGATTTTGAATCATCTGAAAAATTTAGAGCGCTAGATTGTATAGAGTGTGGATCATGTTCATTTATATGTCCAGCAAGAAGACCTCTACTTCAATCAATTAGAGTAGCTAAAAAAGAAATAATTGCATTAAAAAGAAAGCAATCAAATAAGTAAAAGTTAGGGGGAAATATGATGGATAATAAACTAATAGTGTCATCTTCTCCACATGTGAGAAGTAATGAAGATACATCATATATAATGAAACAAGTTATAATAGCTCTTTTACCTGCAGCGTTAGCTGGGATATATTTCTTTAGATTGAGTGCTATTAACGTAATGTTTTGGTGTATATTAGGAGCTGTAGGCTTTGAATGGATATGCCAAAAAATAAGTAAAAAAGAATCTACTATTGGCGACTACTCAGCAGTCGTAACAGGATTATTATTGGCATTCAATGTTCCTGCATCTCTTCCATGGTGGATGTGTTTAGCAGGTTCTGCATTTGCAATAATAATTGTAAAAATGGTATTTGGTGGAATAGGAAATAACTTTATAAACCCTGCGTTAGGGGCAAGAGCATTCTTACTAGCATCATTTCCAGTAGCTATGACTACATGGACAAAAACTGGAGTAAACTGGGTTAGCTCAGGAAATTTAGACGCAGTTACAACAGCAACACCATTAGCTGCATTAAAAGCAGGAGCTGATGGTATAAATGTTTTAAACAATGGTGGAGTAAGCCTTTTTGATATGTTTGTGGGTAATATAGGTGGATGTATAGGTGAAACATCTGCGGTATTACTAATACTAGGGGGATTATACTTAATGTACAAAGGTATAATCAATTATGTAATCCCTGTATTTTATATAGCTACAGTAGCAATATTAATGTTTATATTAGGTGGATTTAATTTTGAGTTTGTAATGTATCAAATGGTAGCTGGAGGACTTATGTTAGGGGCATTCTTTATGCTTACAGACTATACAACTTCTCCTATGACTAAAAAAGGTCAAATTATATACGCAATAGTAGCAGGGGTTATAACTACAGTAATAAGACTTTATGGAGGTTATCCAGAAGGAGTATCTTACTCTATACTATTTGTAAACGTAATGACTCCTCTTATTGATAAATACACTAGACCAAGAGTATTTGGGGAGGTGGCTAAATAATGAAGGATATATTTAGATTAGGGGCTATATTATTTGTAATATGTGCGGTAGCATCACTTATGCTAAGCTTAACAAATAATATAACTGCACCAGTTATAGAACAAAGAAATATTCAAGCTAATAATGAATCTAGACAAGAAGTTCTTAAAGCTGCTGAAGAATTTAGTGAAGTAAAAGATGTAAAGGGTGATTTAATAGAAGAAGTTTACCAAGGTACAAAAGGTGGAGAAGTAGTTGGATATACTATAAAGACAACGCCTAAAGGTTATGGAGGTAAAGTTGAAGTTATGGTTGGAATTTCTAATGATGGTAAAATCTCAGGAGTAAAAATAGGTAACCATTCAGAAACACCAGGACTTGGATCAAAGTCAGCAGATCCTTCATTTAAAGATCAATATAATGGGAAAAGCACTAAAACTCCATTAAACATAGTAAAGGGAAATGCTAGCAATGAAAATGATATAGTGGCTATATCTGGAGCAACTATAACTTCTAAAGCTGTAACAGCTGGTGTAAATGCAGCTATGGATGTATATGAACAAAAACTTATATCAATTAATGGAACGGGGGAATAAAACATGGGTTTAGGAAAAATAATTAAAAATGGATTAATAGATGAAAACCCAACGCTTGTTCAAGTAATAGGTATGTGTCCTACATTAGCAGTTACAACTTCAGCTATAAATGGATTAGGAATGGGTCTTTCTACTACAGCAGTGCTAATTTGTTCAAACGTGGCTATATCGATGATGAGAAAAGTTGTGCCATCTAAGATAAGAATACCAGCTTTCGTAGTAGTAATCGCAACATTTGTTACTATGGTTGGAATGTTGCTTAAAGCATATATTCCAGCACTTGATAAAGCACTAGGATTATTTATACCATTAATAGTTGTTAACTGTATAATATTAGCTCGTGCAGAAAGTTTTGCATCTAAAAATAAACCAGTTGAGTCAGCAGCTGACGGATTAGGTATGGGTCTTGGATTTGCGTTATCATTAACAGTATTAGGAGCAATAAGAGAAATACTTGGAAATGGTAGTTTATTTGGATTTGCACTATTTGGAGCGTCTTTCCAACCAGCTTTATTATTTATATTACCGCCAGGAGCTTTCCTAACATTAGGATTTTTACTTGCAGGGTTTAATAAATTAAAAGATAAGAAAGCTAATTAGGAGGGATATATATGAATTTAATACTTTTATTTTTAAGTGTTGTACTAGTTAACAATGTTATAACATCTCAGTTTTTAGGTATTTGTCCATTCTTGGGAGTTTCCAAAAAAGTAGATACAGCAGTAGGAATGGGTGTTGCAGTTACATTTGTTTTAACTCTAGCATCTTTTATAACATATTTCGTGCAAAAAATATTAGAAATAACTAATAATCAATTTTTACAAACAATAGCGTTTATATTAGTAATAGCATCTATAGTTCAGTTTGTTGAAATGGTAATACAAAAAATGAGTCCATCTTTATACCAAGCACTAGGAGTATTTTTACCCCTTATAACTACAAACTGTGCAGTTTTAGGTATAGCTTTAGTTAATGTTCAGAATGGATATAACTTAGTTGAAACTATGGTAAATGGATTTGGAGCAGGTGTAGGATTTACTTTAGCTATAGTTTTATTTGCAGGGATAAGAGAAAGATTAGAATTAGCAGATATTCCTGAAAGCTTTAAAGGATTTCCGATAACACTAATATCAGCAAGTTTAATGTCTATAGCATTTTTAGGCTTTGCAGGGCTTATAAAGCTATAAGTTAGGGGTGAGATAATTGGCTATAATTAATTCAATTTTAGTTTTAGGTGTAATGGGGTTAATATTTGGAGCAATTTTAGCGTATGCTTCTAAGAAGTTTGCGGTTGAAGTTGATGAAAGAGTAGAATCAATACTTGAAGTATTACCTGGAGCAAACTGTGGAGGATGTGGATTCCCAGGATGTGGAGGTTTAGCAAGTGCTATAGTTGAAGGAAATGCACCTGTAAATGGTTGTCCTGTTGGAGGTAGCGAATGTGCAGCTAAAATAGGAGAGATAATGGGTGTATCATCAGAAGCAGGGGAAAAGAAAGTAGCTAATATTATATGTAGTGGAAATTGCTCTGTTTCAAAAGAAAAATATTTATATGAAGGTATAAATGATTGTAGAGCAGCAAGTGCTTTAAATGGAGGTTCTAAAGATTGTAAATACGGATGTTTAGGACTTGGAACATGTGTAAGTGTTTGTAAGTTTGATGCAATTAAATTGATAGATGGAGTAGCTGTTATAGATGAAGAAAAATGTGTGCTTTGTGGTAAATGTATGGATGTTTGTCCTAAGGGATTAATAACTGAAAAACCTGTTAAAAATAAAGTATTTGTATCTTGTAACAGTAAAGATTTTGGGAAGACAGTAAAAGATAAGTGTAGTGTAGGATGTATAGGGTGTGGAATATGTGCAAAATCATGTCCATTTGATGCTATAAATGTAGAAGATAAAATAGCTAAAATAGATTATAGTAAATGCGTACAATGTATGATTTGCGTTGAGAAATGTCCAACAAAAGCTATAAAGGGTAATTTAAATGATAGAAAAAAAGTTACAATTGAAGAAGATAAGTGTGTAGGTTGTACTATATGTAAAAAACAATGTAAGTTTGATGCAATTTCAGGAGAGTTAAAAGAAAAGCATAAGGTAGATACAGACAAATGTGTAGGATGTCACCTATGCGTTCAAAAATGTCCTAAAAAGGCTATTAAAATTTTATAATGTGGATATTATAGAGATATGGATATTTTCCATATCTCCTATTTTTTTAGAAAAAATAAAAATTGTAACTAGAGTGTAACAAAAACGTTCGACATTAACGTTGAATTTTTTACAATATAATGATAAACTAAATAAGTATCAAAAAAGAGGTGAATTAATGAATATAATATTGGCATCAGGATCGCCTAGAAGAAAAGAAATTTTAGAGAATACAAATCTTCAATTTTCTGTCATAACTAGCGATATAGATGAAAGAATATTTGAAAATGAGGAGCCTATACAACTAGTTTTAAGACTAGCATTTGAAAAATGTATGAGTGTTGCTCAAAATAATCCAAGTGATTTAGTTATTGGAGCTGACACTATTGTTGTTTTAGACAATGAAATTTTAGGGAAACCTAAAAATGAAGAAGAAGCTTTTAATATGTTAAGCAAATTATCAAATAGAGAACATCAAGTAATAACAGGAATGAGCATAGTAAACTTAGAAAATGAAAAAAAGATAGTGGACTATGCTATAAGTAATGTTAAATTTAAAAAATTAACTGACCAAGATATAAAGGATTACATAAGTACTAAAGAGTGTTTAGATAAAGCTGGATCTTATGGGATACAGGGATATGGAGCTCTACTAGTTGAAGAAATAAAGGGAGATTATTTTAATATAGTTGGATTACCAATATCAAAGTTAAGTGATATCCTTAAAATAAATTTCAATATAAATCTTTTTAAATAATTCTAGGGAGGTAATTTTTTATGGGGTCATCAAGTTTATGTATTAGTGTAAAGGAGATGGCATTAGAAGAAAGACCTAGAGAAAAAATGCTTACACAAGGAGAAAAAAGCTTATCTAATGCTGAATTATTAGCAATCATTTTGAGGACAGGAACTAAAAAACAAAGTGTTTTAGAATTAGCAAATTATATAATAAATAAAGATCGACAAGGAATAAGATGGTTAAATGACATAACTATACAAGAGTTATGTGAGATTGATGGCATAGGGCTATCTAAAGCAGCGCAAATAAAAGCATCTTTAGAATTAGGTATAAGAATAGCGAGTGCAAAACCTACAAAATATAAAATCACAAACCCATGGGATATTTATAAATATTACATGGATAGTTTACGGTATTTAAATAAAGAGGTTTTTAAAACAATTCTTTTGAATACAAAAAACGAAATAATATGTGATATTGATGTTTCTATAGGGACTCTTAATATGTCAGTGGTTCATCCAAGAGAAGTGTTTAGAGAAGCTATAAAAAGAAGTAGTAACAAAATTATTCTTATGCATAACCATCCATCAGGAAGTATAGAACCATCTCGTGAAGATAAGAATGTAACGTCTAGATTAGTAAAATGTGGCGAATTAATAGGTATTGAAGTCATAGACCATATAATAATAGGTGATGGACTTTATTACAGTTTTAAGGAAAATATGATAATTTGATGGATATATGTGAAAGGAGCTTGAAATTATGGCAAAGAAAGAAAAGAAAGAGAAAAAAGGATTCAAATCTTTATTTGGATTTAATAAAATGTCTAAGGACATGGGAATAGATTTAGGAACAGCAAATACATTAGTTTATATAAAAGGACAAGGTATCGTAGTTAGAGAGCCATCTGTTGTAGCTATAAGAGATGACAGTAAATCTGTTTTAGCAGTAGGAGAAGAAGCTAAGAAAATGATAGGTAGAACACCTGGAAATATAGTAGCTATAAGACCTATGAAAGACGGAGTTATAGCAGATTTTGATGTTACTCAAGCGATGTTAAGTTACTTTATTAAAAAAGCAGCATCTAACAAAGGTGTAGTTAGCCCAAGAATAGCAATCTGTGTACCTTTCGGTGTAACAGAAGTAGAAAAAAGAGCTATAGAAGAAGCTGCTAGACAAGCAGGAGCAAGAGATGCATATCTTATAGAAGAGCCTATGGCAGCTGCAATAGGAGCTGGACTTAGAGTTGAAGAACCAGAAGGAAATATGGTAGTAGATATAGGTGGAGGTACTACAGAGATAGCTGTAATATCTTTAGGTGGTATAGTTACTGCTAAATCTATAAGAATAGGTGGAGACGAGTTTGACGAGTCTATAGTTAACTACGTTAAGAAAGAATACAACTTAATGATAGGTGAAAGAACTGCAGAAGATGTAAAAATACAAATCGGATCAACATTTAAAGATGACTCAGAAGAAACTATGCAAATAAGAGGTAGAGATTTAATATCTGGACTTCCTAAGACTGAGCACATATCATCATCTCAAGTTAGAGAAGCTTTAAAAGAGCCTATAACATCAATAGTAGATGCAATTAAATCAACTTTAGAAAAAACTCCACCAGAATTATCTTCAGATATAATGGAAAACGGAATAATGCTAACTGGAGGTGGAGCTTTACTTAGAGGGCTTGACAAGTTAGTAAAAGAGCAAACTGGAATGCCTGTCCATATAGCTGAAAATCCTTTAGACTGCGTTGCGTTAGGTACTGGAAAATCTGTAGAAGATCAAGAAATATTTGAAAAAGTATTAATGATGAATAACAGTAGAAGATAATTTAAAGTTGGTGATAGGGTGAAACTAAATAATAATAAGAAAAAAAATAATAGAAAATATAACGTTAAAGTGGTAGCAACTATAGGGGTTGCTATCACTTTAATTGGAATTGTAGGAATATCAATAGGCAGATATTCTAAAGGTGGAATTAAAGGAAGTGGCGTTGTATTAAGTTCGATATCATCAATTGAGAGCAACTTAAACAAAGGCTTTACTTTTATTAAAGACGGTACAAGTAACATATTTAAATTTAAAGAAAACGCAAATAAAGTTGATAAGTTAGAAAAAGAAAATGAAAAATTAAAACAAGAAATAATTAATTTAAAAGAAGAATCATCAAGTACTCAATCTCTACAAAGTTTAAAAAAATCACTAAACTTTATAGATGAAAAATACAAAAAAAATATGATAAGTGCGCAAGTAGTAGGTAAAAATGACGGGAACTGGTATAAGTCATTTGTTATAGGAGCAGGAAAGAATGACGGAGTTAAAAAAGATAGTGTTGTAGTTGGAGGAAATGGATTGGTCGGTGTTGTTTACGAAGTTTCTGATAACTATAGTAAAGCTATTTCTTTATTAGATACAAAATCATCAGTAAGCTTTCAATTACTAAAAGATCCTAAAAGTAAAGGTGTAATAAGTCAGGAAGCAAATGAAAACAAAAATTATAAAGCAGAAGGTTTATTAGAAGGTTATATGTTCTCAACTTCATATGATGTACTTCCAGGAGATGTTGTTGTGACATCTGGACTAGGTTTATATCCACAATCAATACCTATTGGAACAGTGGAAAAAGTTATTGATGACAAGAACAAAGGTTTAAAAAATGTAATAGTAAAACCATATGCTGACTTCAAAAACATTGATGATGTTGTAGTTATCGAACCAAGAAATATAAATTAGAAGGAGAAACTACAAATGAAAAGAATATTACTTTTTCTTATTGGTGTTTTGATAGTTATAGTAGAAGGTAGTATCACTAATTATTTTGATATACTTGGGGTTAGCGCAAACTTTCTTCTAATATATATTACTATAATATCTTTATACTTAGATGATATAGAAGCTGTTACAATAGCTGTTTTATTAGGGTTTGTAAAAGACATAGCTTTAGGAAGTATATTTGGGGTTAATGCTTTGATTTTAGCTGTAATAGCATATGGAATAAGCAACTTAAATGATAAAATATACAAAAATAGCTATATAACTGTTTTTGCATTAGTTTTTATAACAAGTTTAATAGATTCTATTGTGAATATAGTTCTTTTAGGGACGGTATACCAAACTTATGATATTTTACATATCTTCATTAAGGGGATATGTACAGTGCCACTTGTAAATAGTATAGGAAGTTTAATTTTTTATTATATTTTCAAGGGGTCAATCCTTAAATTGAAAAAAGATTAGTGGTGATTAAATGGATGAAAATAAAAGATTTGATAGGCTTGATATAATAAAGTATATAATTATTGTAGTTCTTTGTATTATACTTGCGAAAATTATATACATGACGACATTTAAACATGAGCATTATAATGAGCTAGCTAGTAATAAAACATATAAAGAAATTCCGATAAAAGCTCCGAGAGGAGAAATAAAAGATAGATATGGACGTACATTAGCTTCTAACAGAAACTCTTTCACAATTCATATATCAAATGATGGAGTTAACAAAAAAGATAAAAACGGAAAAACTAAAGCTAATGAAATTTCATTGGAGCTAATCAATTTATTAGAAAAAAATAAAGAGGAATTTATAGATGAATTTCCTATATACGTAGAAAATGGAAAGTACTTCTATACATTTGATAAGAAAATAAGAGATTATAAATTAGAAAATGAAGTTCCATTGGAATTAAATGCTAAAGAGACTTTTTACTATATAGTTGATAAAGCTATAAAGGAAAATAAAATAGAATCATCTGTAAGAAATTTAGAACCAGCTGAAATTCAAAAAAAATTAAACTCTGTAGGAATATATCCTCCAATTTTAGTTAAAGACTGGAAGTTTACGGAACAAAGAAACAAAGAAGACTGGTTAAAGGGATACAAGATAGATAATATAAATATTAATGCAAAAAATGCATTCAAAGAAATTAGAAAATACTATGAAATACCTGGTAGCTTATCTAATACAGATGCTAGGAAAATTATGATTGTTAGAGATGCACTTAAATCTCAAGGGTTTGTTCAATATAAACCTGTAACAATAGCAAAAGATGTAAATGAAAAAACTATATCTGAAATAGAAGAAAGAGCTATAGAATTCCCAGGAGTATCGGTAGCTATAGAACCGGTTAGGGATTATCCTGAAAAGAACTTAGCATCTCATACTCTAGGTACTATGGGTAAAATTTCAGAAGATGAACTTGCTAAAAAGCAAGAAGATGGAGATACAAGATATAGCAAAAGTGATATAGTAGGAAAAACAGGTATTGAAAGATATTATGAAGATAAATTAAAAGGTGAAGATGGATACAAAAAGGTTGAGGTTGACTCTGTTGGTAGAGTTAGTAAAGAGTTAGACGTAAAAGAACCAAAATCTGGAGATACTGTATATCTTAGTATAGATAAAGATTTACAGAAAGTATCTGATGAGTCATTAGAAAAAATAATAAAAGCAGCAAGATCGGGTGGAACGTTTACAAGTGTATTTGGAAACTATAGTACAGCAGGAAAAACAGCTCCATATTTAGATTCTGGGGCTATGCTAGTGATTGATGTTAAAACTGGAGATATATTAGCTTCATCTAGTTATCCTAATTACGATCCAAACTTATTTGCAACAGGAATATCATCTGAGGAATATGAAAAATTACAACCTAAAAATCCTAATGATGTTTTATCAGCAAATCCTTTAAATAACCTGGTTACAAATGGAGCATTCCAACCGGGATCTACATTTAAGATGGTAACGGGTATGGCAGCATTAGAAGGTGGTTTAAGCCCAACTTATGCTATAAATGACCCTGGGGTAATTTATCTTGGAAATAGACCATTTGCCGATTATGTATGGCATCATGGTAGATCAAACCATGGATATACAAATTTATATAAAGCTATACAAGAATCTTGTAATATTTATTTCTATACTGTAGGTACTGGATATAACTGGCAAGAAAAGAAAAGTCTTGGGATAGATACAGGACCTGAGAAAATATTAGAATATGCAAAATTATTTGGATTAAATGATCATACTGGTCTTCAATCTGAAGTAGGCGAAAGTAAAGGGCAAGTTCCAAATAAAGAAGATAAACTTAAAAATACAGAAAACTCTCTAAGAGTAGAATTAGACAAAAAAATGAGAGATGCTTTTACAGATATAACAAAAGCTAAAAATCCAGATGAGTACAATGAAAGAATTAATGAAATTGTAAGCTGGACTAAAGATAATCCTTCAAGAAATGAAATTATGAAGAGACTTGAAAAGCTTCATGTTAAAGAAGATAAAATAACAGAAATTACTGACTTTGCTAAATTTAACTACTTTAATTTTGGAAATTGGTCAGATGCAGATACATTCAACTTAGCTATAGGGCAAGGGGAAAATGCATATACTCCAGCTCAAATAGCTAGATACGTTGCAGCAATAGCTAATGGAGGAAACTTAGTAGAAGCTTCTGTAGTTGATAAAACTGTTTCTAGTGATTTTAAAGATGTTAAGGTAGATACAAATAAAGTTGAAAAAATACCTTTTAAAGATCCTAATAATTTAAAGGATTTAACTCAAGGTATGAAACAAGTTGCTAAAATAGGTGGAGGAAAAAGTGTATTTGCTAATTTCCCTATTGAAACAGCTGTAAAAACAGGTACAGCAGAAAGAAGTGGTAAGATACCTACAGAAAATGAATATGATTACTTAATTAGCCATATGGGATCATATGGGGTATCTAAAGATGAAGCTGTTAAAGAAGCAAACAAACTTTTAAAAGAAGCAAATGAAAAAGCTAAAGTAGAGTTTGAGAAAGAACAAAAAGCTGAAAAACAAAAAGAAGAAAAAGAAAGCAAGTCTTTATTTGGCAAAAAAGAAGAAAAGACAGATACAAAGACAGAAGCTGAATTTGTTCCAGA
The DNA here is from genome assembly GCF_019916025.1 of Paraclostridium bifermentans. Taxonomy (NCBI): domain Bacteria; kingdom Bacillati; phylum Bacillota; class Clostridia; order Peptostreptococcales; family Peptostreptococcaceae; genus Paraclostridium; species Paraclostridium bifermentans. Next base: position 640,731 of record NZ_CP079737.1, read on the forward strand.
CAATAGTGAAGCTACAAAAGCTAGATACTTAAGAAAAGCAATAAAAGAATTAAATCCTAAATTAACAGATGATCAAATAGATGCATATAAACAAGATTATCCATCATTTGCTTGGTCAGTAGGTTTTGCTCCAGCTAATGACCCTGAGATAGCTGTTGTAACTGTTTTACCTAAAGGTAATTCAAGTAGTCTTGCGCTACCTCCTATGAGAGAAGTTATGGGACAATATTTCGGATTAATAGATGAAAAGAAAAATAAAGAAGAAAAAGCAAATAAAGAAGCGGAAGCTGCAAAAGAACAAGATGGCAATGCAATGAATTTTGCATCTCAGTTAAAAAAATAGAAGGATTTGAAAAAAAATTGGAGAATATATAAAGTGAGATATAGCTTTGGAGGTATAAAATGTCTTTTAAAGCAACAAATGAGGAATTAGTGGAATTTAAAGGAAATAAAAGAGGCATAGTTATCAATGTAAAAAGGAAGGCATCGTTTGAAGAAATTAGACAATGCATAATAGATAAAATAGAAACATCTATAGGTTTTTTCAATGGAGCTAAAATTTATTCTATAAATTATAATCATTTGAGTGATGTGGAATTACTTCGATTAAAGGAAGATATAACTTCAAGATTTGATATTGAGTTTATAGAAGATGAAATTAAAATACCATATGCTTATCATGATACTAAGTATGTAAATAATATGCGCTCTGGAGAAAATGTAGAGTTCGAAGGCGATGTGGTTGTAATGGGTGATATGAAACCAGGTTGTCAAGTTATAGCTACTGGAAGTGCTGTTGTAATGGGCAATATAAGCCCAGGAGCTAAAGTCATTGCATATGGAAATGTAGTTGTAATGGGTAAAGTTGAAGGATTTATACATGCAGGGTCAAAGGGGAATAAAAATGCTTATATAGTAGCTAATAATTTAAATCCTATGGTTTTAAAAATAGCAAACTATATAGCTGAAGCGCCTGAAGAAGAATATTCACCACGTGATGATATAAATCCTGAAATAGCATTTACAAATAATGAAACAATAGTTATAGAAAATTATTTACCCAAAAAAATAAATAGATAGTTAATGTAGGAGGGGGTAGTATTATGAGTGAAGTTATAGTTATAACATCAGGAAAAGGTGGAGTTGGAAAAACTACAACAACTGCAAACTTAGGAACTGCTTTAAGTTTAGAAAATAAAAAGACGGTTGTAGTTGATGCTGATATAGGCCTTAGAAATTTAGATGTTGTAATGGGTCTTGAAAATAGAATAGTGTACGATATCGTTGATGTTGTTGAGGGTACTTGTAGATTAAAGCAAGCTCTTATAAAAGATAAGAGATTTGATAATTTATATTTACTTCCAGCAGCTCAAACTAGAGATAAAAATGCTCTATCTATAGAACAAATGAAAGACTTATGTGATAAGTTAAGAGAGTCATTTGATTTTATAATCATAGATTGTCCAGCAGGAATAGAACAAGGATTTAAAAATGCTATAGCTGGAGCAGATAGAGCCATAGTTGTAACTAACCCTGAAATATCTGCAGTTAGAGATGCAGATAGAATAATAGGACTTTTAGAAGCAAATGAAGTAAAAGACATACGCTTAGTTATAAATAGAATTAGAAATGAAATGGTTAAGCGTGGAGATATGATGGATAAACAAGATATAGTTGAAATTCTTGCTATAGACTTAATTGGATTAGTTCCTGATGATGAAACTATAATAGTTTCTACCAACAAAGGTGAGCCTGCAATATTAGATTCAAGATCTAATGCAGGACAAGCATATAAAAATGTTGCAAAGAGAATCTTGGGAGAAGATATACCTCTTATGCAAGTAGAAGAAGAAACTAATATACTAACTAAAATTAAGAAGATGTTTGGAATGGCTAAGTAGTGAAGGGGGATAAATTCATGTTAGATTTATTTAAGATGTTTTCTAATGAATCTAAAACTAGTAAAAATGTAGCAAAAGAAAGGCTTAAACTAGTTTTAGTGCATGATAGAATAGACTGTTCTCCACAGCTTCTAGACCTTATTAAGTCAGATATACTTAAAGTTATTGCAAATTATGCTGAGATAGAAGAAGACGGATTAGAAATAAAAATGGCTAAATCTAGAAGTGATGAAGAAGATGGTCCTATATCAGCATTAGTTGCTAACATACCATTAAAGAATATAAAAGAAAGAAGTAGATAGAAAAATGGGGGGAGCGTATTAGCAAACCCCTTTTTGCATTAACATAAATGATACTGCGTAGGTATTGTCACAAATAAGAAAGATGGTGATAACATGTTTGATTTTAGATCAATGTTTAAATTAATGAAAGAGCTTGATTGGAAGCTAATTGCGGTAGTTATTTGTATATTTGGTTTTGGGCTTGTTATACTAAGTAGTGCAACTCATGCAACTACTACAGGAAATTACGCTCAGATAACTAAACAAGGACTAGCGTTCTTACTTGGTATGGGGCTTGTATTTGTAATATTGTTATTTGATTATAATCTTTTAGGGAAGTATTATAAAGCGTTATATATATTAAGCGTAATACTATTAGTATTAGTATGGATACCAGGAATAGGTAAGGCTAATGCAGGAGCTAGATCGTGGCTACACTTAGGACCTTTAGACTTTCAAACTTCAGAACTAGTTAAATTAACTTTTATACTAAGTTATGCAAAAATTGTTGAAGAAAAAAAAGGTAAATTAAAGACAATAAAAGATATAGTGCCGCTTGCATTATATGCTGCGCCTATAATACTACTTTTACTTGTACAGCCAGACCTAGGAACGGCTATAGTATTTTGTTGTATAATAGGAGGTATGTTGTTTACTGCCGGACTTAATGATAAAATAATTAAAAGAGGTCTTATAGCAATAGTTATAGTTATGCCTCTTATGTATATGGTAATGGCACCACATCAAAGAATAAGAATAGATGCTTTCTTACACCCAGAGGACGTTACTTTACCTGGTAACTACCAAGTTATGCAGTCAATGATAGCTATAGGTTCAGGTGGAACGACAGGTAAAGGTCTATATGAAGGAACTCAAAATCAAAATGATTTCTTACCAGTTCAAGATAGTGACTTCATATTTGCTGTTATAGGTGAAGAATTAGGGCTTATTGGAATGTTTGTAATAATTTTACTGTACGGATTATTCTTAATAAGGATGATTGTTATTGCAAAAGAAGCCAAGGATTTTTATGGAACCTTAATAGTTATTGGGGTAGCGAGCATGTTTGCTTATCAGGTTATACAGAATATAGGAATGACTGTTGCTGTAATACCAGTTACAGGAGTAACATTACCATTTGTTAGTTATGGAGGAAGTTCTCTTATGACATCTTTAGCTAACTTAGGTCTTGTACTAAATGTAGGTATGAGAAGAAAGAAAATAAATTTCTAATATATTAGGGGTGACGTATGAATATAGCATTAATAGCACATGATGAAATGAAAAACACTATGGTTGGATTTTGTATAGGATATGAAAATATTTTATGCAATTATGGATTATATGCTACAGGAACTACAGGAAAAAGAATAGAAGATGAAACTAAGTTAAAGATAAAAAGGTTAGCGTCAGGACCTCTTGGTGGAGATCAACAAATAGGGTCATTAATAGTTTCTCAAGATATTGATTTAGTAATATTTTTAAGAGATCCAATGACAGCTCAAGCTCATGAACCAGATATACAAGCTTTAATTAGACTTTGTGATGTGTACCATGTACCTATTGCTACTAATCTTGCTTCAGCTGAAATTTTTATCAAAGGGTTAGATAGAGGGGAACTTTCTTGGAGAGAAGTTAGAAAGACAAATACTCAACGTATATAAATATATAAATAAAAAAGCTATCTCATTTGAGATAGCTTTTTTATTTATATATTTATTTAATTGCTTCAGCGAAGTTAACACCGAAATCAAAACATTCTTGTAAAGTTTCATCACTTGGGAAGAATTTCTTCTTAAGTGTTTCAACAGGCATCTTGAATCCCATATTTTTAACAAGTAGTTCAGCCATAGTTATACCTTCACCACTCCATCCATAAGATCCGAATACTCCAGCAAATTTACCTTGGTTAGCCATAGGGTCTATTAATGAGAACGCATCCCACATAGGTTTAACCATAGTTCTGTTTATTGTTGGAGAACCAAATAATATTCCTTTAGACATTACCATAACATCATGAAGTTCTGCTAAATCCATATTTTCTATGTCATATAAAGTAGCGTCTTCACCTGTTGATTTTATACCTTCGTATATTTTTTCAGCCATTACTTTTGTATTAGTATAAGCTGATAAGTATAATACAGCTACTTGGTCTTGGTTAGTTGTATTAACAGTTTCAGTTGACCATTCTACATATCTTTTAACTTGAGCCATAGGGTCTTTACTTAATATAGGACCGTGAGAAGTTAATATAGTATCAAAATCTAATCCTAACTCAACAACCTTGTTTACAGCTTTTAAAACATGCTTAGAGAATGGTTTAACTATGCAATCAAAGTAGTGTTTAGCTGATTTTAAGTAATCTTCACTGTCTATTACATCTGGATCTACGCTTGCAAAGTGGCATCCAAAAGCATCACAAGTAAGTAATGTTTTATCTTCTTCTATATAAGTAAACATTGTGTCTGCCCAGTGTAAGAATGGTGCAGATATGAATTTTAAAGTTCTTTTACCTATGTTTAAAGTTTCCCCATCTTTTATAACATGACACTTAAATGGTCTGTTAACTTGCTCAGCTAAGTACATTTTAGCTGCATTTGTACATATAACTTCTACATCTGGGTTTATATCAAGTATATATTTTAAACTACCAGCATGATCTGGCTCAGTATGATGTATAACAACATAATCTAATTCTTCTATTTTTGTTAAAGATGATAATTTTTCGATAAACTCACCTTTAAAGTTTGGTTTTACAGTATCAAATAATACTTTCTTTTCATCATCTATAAAATAAGCATTATAAGTTGTCCCAAATTCAGTTTCCATTATGATGTCAAAGATTTTTAAGTCTTTATCTATAACACCAGTCCAATAAATATCTTTTTTAATTTCAAAAGCTTCCTTCATAAAAAAATCCTCCTAAACCGTGATTAATAAAATACGTAATTATATTTAAAATATACCCATTAATAAAACTTTAAAACATATTGTATACAAAAAACTTGAAAAATTCTCAAAACTTTTGCACTCAATACTATATTAACAAAAAATAGTAAAGTTTTGTATATAATAAACTACAAATTGCAAATATATAAGTAATTATATTTTGATACATCTTATTATATCGTGTATAATAATATTTATGTTTATATACTGAAATAAACTTACGGAGGATTTTTATGAATAAAAAAGTAGACTTGAAGAGGATTCTTAAAAAGGTTGAAAAACCTGCTAGATATTTAGGAAATGAAGTAAATTCGATACATAAAGATACAACAAATGAAAATCTTATAAGATATGCTCATTGTTTCCCTGATCTTTATGAAGTAGGAATGAGCCATTTAGGTAGTCATATATTATATGACGTTATAAATAGAGATGAAGATGTATTTTGTGAAAGAGTATATGCTCCAAGTGTAGATATGGAAGAAAAAATGCGCGAAAATAATATTCCTTTATTTGCACTAGAGTCAAGAGAAGCTATAACTAATTTTGACTTTTTAGCTTTTACACTTCAATATGAATTATCATATACTAATATTTTAAATATGATGGATTTAGCAAAAGTTGAAATACTTGCTAAAGATAGAAAGTTAGATGATCCATTTATATTAGTTGGAGGACCTTGTGCCTATAATCCAGAACCTATGGCAGATTTTGTTGATATAGTTGTGTTAGGAGAAGGGGAAGAAGTTAACTTAGAAATAGTTAATAGATATAAAGAATGGAAGAAAAATAAGACTACTAGAGATGAGTTCTTATTAGATATAGCTAACATAGAGGGTGTATACATACCGAAATTCTATGATGTATCTTACAATGAAGATAACACTATAAAAGAAGTTAAAGCTAATATAGAGGGAGTACCTCAAAACCCTCATAAAAGAATAATTAAAGATATGGACTTAGTAGAGTATCCAGAAAAACTTATAGTACCATTTATAGATACTGTACATGATAGAATAGTTTTAGAATTATTTAGAGGATGTACAAGAGGATGTAGATTCTGTCAGGCTGGTATGATATATAGACCTATAAGAGAAAAGAGCTTAGATAGATTAAAAGAAATACTAGAAAAGTTAGTTAAAAATACTGGATATGATGAAATATCATTATCTTCATTAAGTACGAGTGATTATAGTAATTTATCAGAGCTTACAGATTACTTAGTAGAAGAATATGCGTCTAAAAATATAGGTATATCTTTACCTTCTCTTAGATTAGATAACTTCTCTATGGAAATAGCTGAGAAAATACAACAAGTAAGAAAATCAGGACTTACTTTTGCTCCAGAAGCTGGAACTCAAAGAATGAGAGACGTTATAAATAAAGGGGTAACAGAAGAAGACCTAGAAAATGCTACAAGAAAAGCATTTGAAATGGGATGGAATAGTGTAAAATTATACTTTATGATAGGACTTCCAACTGAAACATATGATGATTTAGATGGAATAGCAAATCTTGCTTATAAAGTTATAGATATATACAGAGACGTTAATGGTGGTAAATTAAGAAGAGCATTTGGAGTAACTGTTAGTACTTCAACATTTGTTCCTAAGCCTTTTACACCATTCCAATGGCATGGACAAGATACTACAGAGCAAGTTAGAGAAAAGCAAAGACATTTAGTTAAAAAATTAAAGAATGGAAATATAAAATACAACTATCATGATTCAAAAACTAGTTTAATGGAAGCAGTTATTGCTAGAGGAGATAGAAAACTAGGTAAGGTTATATACGATGCGTATAAAGCTGGTGCTAAGTTTGATGGATGGGCTGAACACTTTAAGCTAGAGATATGGGAAGAAGCAATGAAAAATAATAATCTTGAAATAGCTTTCTATGCAAATAGAGAAAGAGATTATGAAGAAGTATTCCCTTGGGATCATTTAGATGTTGGAGTTAATAAAAAGTTCTTAATTAGAGAAAATGAGCAATCAAAGCAAGAAAAAGTAACAGTTGATTGTAGACATAAATGTAATGGATGTGGAATAAACACTCATACTATAGGAAAGGGGATGTGCTAATTATGAGTAAAATAATAAGATGTAAATTTAAAAAAGAAAATGACATGATATATATCTCTCACCTTGATTTACAAAGATTATTACAAAGAGCTTTTAGAAGAGCTGAAATACAATTATCATATTCTCAAGGATTTAACCCACACCCTAAGATGAGTTATGGACATGCACTAGCACTTGGTACAGAAAGTCAAGGGGAGTACTTAGACGTTGAAATAGAAGAAGATTTAAGCGCTACTGAGTTTATGGAAAAAATAAACACTGCTATGCCGGATGGTATAAAATTTATAAATGCAAAGGAAATAACTAAAGAAGTTCCATCATTAGCATCTACTATAGAATATGGTGAATATATGTTTACTATGGAAGTAGATAAGGAACTATCTAAAGAGTTTATAAAAACTAAAGTAGCAGAGTTAATGAATAAAGAAGAAATTATAATAAGCAAGAAAAATAAAAAAGGAAAAACTGTAGAAGTTAACATCCGACCTATGATAAAGAATTTTGATGTTATAGATGTTGAAGATAGAGTTATAACTTTAGAATCAACTATGGCTACAGGATCTAAGGCAAATTTAAATACTAATATATTTATACCTAAAATGTTAGAAGTATTTGAACTAGATATTGATCCATTAGATGTAGATATATTAAGAAGAGAATTATATATAGTTAAAGATGGAGAGTTAGTAACTCCAATGTAGGAAAGAGGTGGACGGATGTCCACCTCTTTTCTAAAATCAAGGGTACCTATGACTTGGGTATAGTATGTATGTTTCCTTCACACGACGTGTTTAGCACGTAAGTGTTACGTCAACATACACACTATACCCAAGTTTTGTACCTAATGATATAAGTAAATAGATAGACATTAAAAAAATAAGAAAGAGGATAGGAAGTGAGCTTTTGAAAAATATTGTTATAGAGTCATTGGTTAATTCTCAAAAGGTAGCTGTTTTAGAAGATGGAAAATTAAGTGAACTTTTTATAGAGAGTAATTCGAGTAAAAATGTTTCTAATATTTATAGAGGTGTTGTAAAAAAGGCGTTAAAAGGTATAGAAGCTTATTTTGTTGATATTGGAAGTGACAAGCTTGCATATTTAAGCATGAAGAAAAATGAAGAGGTCAAATGTGGACAAGATATTTTGGTTCAAGTAAATAAAGAAGCTATAGGAACAAAAGGTGCAAAGCTTAATACTGAAATAAGTTTTGCAGGAAGATACTTAGTTTATATACCGTCAAATGATAGGCTTACTATATCAAATAAAATAAAATTAGAAAAAGAGAGATTTAGATTAAAAAAAATAGTTCAAGGCGTTGATGAAGAGTTCACAGGTATTATAAGAACTGAAGCGGTAGGATGTTCAAAAGAGGAAATTGAACAAGATATATTAGATTTAAAAGAAAAATACAACAGAGTTTTAAAAGAATATAAGTTAGGAATAGGACCTAAACTTTTATACAAGGATCTTGATTTTGCATCTAAGTATGTAAAAGATAATGTAAATGACAGTGTTTTAAAAATTATTGTGAATAATAATGATAAGTACGAAGAACTAAAAAATATACTAGGACATATTGATAAGAATTATAAAGATAAATTATTATTAGAAAATAATAAGGATGTATTTGACCTACATTCAGTCCAATCTCAGATAGATAAATGTTTAAATAGAAAAGTATGGCTAAAAAGTGGTGGATATTTAATAATAGATAAGACTGAAGCTTTGACAGTGATAGATGTTAACACAGGAAAATTTACTGGAAATTCTAATTTAGAAGAAACAATATATCAAACTAACTTAGAAGCAGCTATAGAAATTTCTAAACTTCTAAGGATTAGGGATATAGCAGGAATAATTATTGTAGATTTTATAGATATGCAAAAAAATGAATACAAAAAAAATCTATTAGAAGTTTTAAGCAAAGAAACGGATAAAGATAGAAGGAAAACAAATGTTATGGGGATGACAAAACTTGGATTAGTTGAAATTGCTAGAAGAAGAGAAAAAGATTCCATAGATAATTACTACCTTAGCCAATGTTTTGTATGTAAAACTGGAGAAAGTATAAAGTCGATTAATAGAATTTTAGACGAAATAGAAAAGGAAGTAATGAGAATAAAAGAACATACTTCGTATAGACAAGTTAAAATAGAATTAAATCCTTATGTTTCAGATGAAATAGATAAAAATTATAAAGATAAAATTGATAATATAAGCAAGAAATACAATGTAAAAATAAATATAGATAAAAAAGCTGAAATTCAGCATGAAAATATGAATATTATTTTTAATAGTTAGTTGACAGTTTATATAAATTATAGTATTATTTATAAATGTAGTGCCGCTCAATAAAGGTTTGGAAATCTCTTATGAGTACCTTGTATTGGCGAGTTTGAGACCGAGGAGGTGTATTTATGTACGCTATAGTTAAAACTGGAGGAAAGCAATACAAAGTTGCTGAAGGTGATGTAATCTTCGTAGAGAAGTTAAACGCTAACGAAGGTGATGTAGTTACTTTAAACGAAGTATTAGCTTGTTCTAAAGATGGAAACTTAGTAGTTGGAGCTCCAACTGTTGATGGTGCATCTGTAACTGCTAAAGTTGTAGAGCAAGGTAAAGCTAAGAAAGTTATAGTTTTCAAATATAAAGCTAAAAAAGACTACAGAAGAAAGAACGGACATCGTCAAGCTTACACTAAGTTAGTAGTTGAAAAAATAAACGCTTAATTGTAATTGCCATGATAAAAGTTAAATATTATCAAAACGACGATTTCATGCTTAAAGGTTTTTGTCTTAATGGACATGCTGACTATGCAGAACTTGGTTCTGATATTGTATGTGCTGCGGTTACATCCAATGCATTATCAGTTATAAATTCTTTAAGTAAATTGCAGAAAATTGAATTTGATAAAGTTATAGGCCAAGAAGGTCACATTGAATGCATTGTTAAAGATGAATATCTAGACAAAGCTCAATTGTTACTACAACATTTTCAATTAGCTATTAGTGAAATTAAAAGGGAATACCCAAAAAATATAAAAATTCTAAAAAAGTAGGAGGTGACTCCAGAATGTTAAAAATGAACTTACAATTACTTGCATCTAAAAAAGGGGTAGGATCTTCTAAGAACGGTAGAGATTCTGTTTCTAAAAGATTAGGTGTTAAGAGATTCGATGGACAAGTTGTAACTGCTGGAAGTATAATAGTTAGACAAAGAGGAACTAAGATACATCCAGGAACTAACGTAGGTAAAGGTGGAGATGATACTTTATTCGCATTAGTTGACGGTGCTGTTAAATTCGAAAGAAAAGACAAGAAAAGAAAAAAAGTAAGTGTATACCCAGTTGCTGAGTAATACGCTAAAAAAAGGAGTGTTCATACACTCCTTTTTTAAATATAATGATTAAAATAGCTCGGAGAGAATTTATATTATAGATTGTGGCAAATATAAATAAAAAAGCTTTAAAAAAGAAGGTGAATTAATATGTTTATAGATAAGGCTAGGATACTTGTAAAAGCTGGAAACGGTGGTAACGGATCAGTATCTTTTAGAAAAGAAAAATACGTTCCAGCAGGAGGACCAGACGGAGGAGACGGAGGTCGTGGAGCTAGTATAATATTTAAAGTTGATTCAGGATTAAGAACATTAATGGATTTTAAATATCAAACTAAGTATTCTGCACAAGCTGGTGGAGATGGAACTAAAAAAAGACAAGCTGGTAAAAACGGTGAAGATTTAGTTTTATTAGTTCCTCCAGGAACAATAATAAGAGACGAAGCAACAGGTCTTATAATAGCTGACTTAAAAGAAGAAGGCGATGAAGCAGTAGTTGCAAAAGGTGGAAGAGGTGGAAGAGGAAATCAACACTTCGCCAATGCAATAAGACAAGCTCCTGCATTTGCTAAATCAGGAACTGATGGAGAAGAAAAGTGGATAATATTAGAGTTAAAAATGATAGCTGATGTTGGTTTATTAGGATTCCCAAATGTAGGTAAATCAACATTTTTATCAGTAGTAACTAAAGCTAAACCAAAAATAGCTAACTATCATTTCACAACTTTAACACCAAATTTAGGAGTTGTACAAACTAAGTTTGGCGAAAGTTTTGTACTTGCTGATATACCAGGACTTATAGAAGGTGCTGCAGAAGGTATAGGATTAGGTCATGATTTCTTAAGACACGTTGAAAGAACTAAGGTATTAATCCATATAGTTGATATATCAGGAATAGAAGGCAGAGATGCTTTAGAAGATTTTGATAAAATAAATGATGAGTTAAAGTTATATAATGAAAAGTTATCTACTAGACCTCAAGTTGTTGTTGCTAACAAAATAGACATAATGGAAGATGAAAGTAACTTCGAAAACTTTAAGACTGAATTAGAGTCAAGAGGATATAAAGTATTCAAGATGTCTGCAGCAACAAGACAAGGAATTGATGATGTTATAGCTTACGTTGCTCAATTATTAAATGAAGTTGAAGACGTTGAGTTAGTAACTGAAGAAGAAATGTATAGACCAGAATTAGTTCAAGAAACTGAAGATGGACTAGAAGTTGAAATAGAAGATGGAGTATATGTTGTTACAGGTAAAGCTTTAAGAAGAATAATGTACTCTGTTAACTTTGAAGATATGGAATCTGTTCAGTTCTTCCAAAAATCTATGGAATCTCAAGGTGTATTTGATAAGCTAAGAGAAATGGGCATAGAAGATGGAGATACTGTTAAGATATACGATATAGAATTCGAATTCTATAATTAAAATTAATTAAAGACGTAAAGAGGTGGACACATGTTAAAAGGTAAGCAAAGAGCATACTTAAGATCTGTTGCTAACACTTTAAAACCTATAACTCAAATAGGTAAAGAAGGAGTTACAGAAAGCTTTTTAGATCAATTAGAAGATATGTTAAAAGCTAGAGAAATAGTTAAAGTTTCTATACTAGAAAATGCTGGATTAGATGCTAAAGAAACTGCAAATGCTATATGCGAAGCTATAAGAGCAGAATTTGTTCAAGCTATAGGATTTAAGTTTACTATATATAAAAAAAATGAAGAAGATCCAAAGATAATATTCCCAGGACACGAGCAAGCGAAAGCTAAAAAAGTTGATAATACAGTGTCTAAAAAAGGAAGACCAACTAAAAAATCTAGAAGATAATTTATGAGATACCCAATTTAACTGGGTATCTTTTTTTATAAAATTTTAAAATTCAAAAAAGTAGAAAAAATGATTGAAATGTGTTAATATATCATAAATAATGGGTAACTGCTATATTATAATTTAAAACTAGATATAGAAATTAAGAAATTTATTTAAAATACATTATTTTTTAAGGAGAAAAGAGATGAGAGTTGTAATTATTGGTGGAGTAGCAGCTGGAATGAGTGCTGCTGCAAAATTAAAAAGAATGAAACCTGATTATGAAGTAGTTGTATATGAAAAAACAGATGTTGTATCATTTGGAGCATGTGGACTTCCATATTTTGTTGGCGGTTTTTTCGATGATCCTCAAAATATGATAGCAAGAGCGCCTGAGAAGTTTGTTGAAAGTGGAATAGACTTAAAAATATTCCATGAAGTAACTTCAATTGATACTGATTCAAAAAAATTAAAAGTTCAAGATGTAAAAAATGGAGAAATATTTGAAGATTCATATGATAAATTAATGATAGCAACAGGAGCTAGCAGCATAATACCTCCTATAAAAAATGTTAAACTTGAAAATGTGTCAACATTAAAGAGTTTAGATGATGGTATAAAAGTTAAAGAACTAATGAATAGAGATGAAATAAAAAAAGTTGCTATAATTGGTGCAGGATTTATAGGTCTTGAAGCAGTTGAAGCAGCTAAAAAATTAGGGAAAGAAGTAGTGGTATTCCAACTAGAAGATAGAATTTTACCTCAAGTATTTGACAAAGAACTTACTGATATATTAGAAGAAGAAATTAAAAATCATAATGTTGATTTAAGATTACAGGAAATAGTTAGTGAGTTAGTTGGAGAAGAAAAAGTTAAAAAGGTTATAACAAATAAAGGTGAATATGATGCAGATTTAGTTATAATAGCAACTGGAGTAAGACCGAATACAGCATTTTTAAAAGATAGTAAAGTTAATATGCTACCAAATGGAGCAATTATTGTTGATGAATTTGGAAAAACTTCAGTAGAAGACATATATGCAGCGGGTGACTGTGCAACTATAAAAAATATAGTAACAGGACAAGATTCATATGTTCCACTTGCAACAGGAGCTAATAAATTAGGAAGAATAGTTGGAGAAAATTTAGCTGGAGCTAATAATAGTTTCCAAGGGTCTTTAGGATCTAGTTGTATAAAAATTATGGATATGGAAGCTGCATGTACAGGATTAACAGAAGTACAAGCAGAAAAGTTAGGAATAAAGGTTAAATCTAAGTTTATATCAGACTTTAACCAAACTAATTATTATCCAGGAAGAAATAAAATGTATGTAAAGCTTGTATATGATGCTGATACAAAAGTTATATTAGGAGGACAAGTTGCAGGATATAAAGATGCTGTTCAAAGATGTAATGTAATAGCTGCATCTATATTTGGGAAATTAACAACTAGTCAATTAGGTATGCTAGATTTATGTTATGCACCACCATTTGCAAGAACATGGGATATCCTTAATGTAGCAGGTAATGTATCTAAATAATTAAAATATAAAACTGATAGTGATACTTATTAAAGCATTACTATCAGTTTTTTTACGTTTAAGAAAAATATGTTTAATAGAAAGTTTCAAATAACCATTAAAAATACAAATAATAACCACTTATAATATTTATTTTACTTATGATAAAAGCAATAGTAAAATAATACTTGGAATTGATAAGATAAATTAATTTATATTATAGATGGAGGTTATATATATGGAAAATACAGTAGAAGCTATTGCTACCAATAATTTATTAATAATATTTTCAGCAATAGTTGTAATAGGAGTCATATTAGGAAAATTAAGTGAAAAGCTTAAATTACCAGATGTAATACTATACTTAATAGCAGGAATCATAATAGGACCGGCAGTTTTAAACTTAATAAGTGTAGATTCATTTCCTATAGAAAATAATCTTATATTAACTTTTGGATCGGCATTTATCCTTTATGAAGGTGGCCGAGAAGTTAATTTAAAAGTTTTAAATAAAGTAAAGGTTAGTGTAGGGCTATTAGCAACCTTAGGAGTTGTAATATCAACTATAGTAGTAGGATTTGCTACTAATAAAATTTTTGGACTTCCAATAATGACATCTTTACTTGTAGGAGGAATAATAGCATCAACAGACCCTGCAGCACTTATACCAGTATTTAAGCAAGTTACTATAAAAGATAAAATAAAGCAAACAGTTGTAAGTGAGTCTGCATTTAACGATGCAGTAGGAGCTATAATTGTAAGTACACTTCTTGCGATAGTTACATCAGGAAGCTTTTCAGTCGGAGAAAGTGCAAAAGAGCTCTTAGTAGCAGTTGTTGTAGGAGTTATAGTGGGAATTATTATTGGATATGTATTCTCAGTTCTTATATGTGATAATAAATGGGGAATATTCCATTCATATGCACCTATAATATCTATACTTAAAGTTATATTAGCTTATGAAATAGCAACATACTTACATGGAAGTGGATATATGGCGGTATTTATAGTTGGGCTTATAGCTGGAAATAAAAAATTATTTGGATTATGGGTTCCTGAAGAATCTTTCCAATCTGAACATCACTTTAGAGAAAGTGTAGCATCTTTATGCCGTATGTCAATATTTGTTGTATTAGGTACACATGTTGATTTAGGAGCACTATCTCAATATTGGTTACCTTCTTTAATAGTAGTATTAGTTTTAATGTTTATTGCAAGACCACTAGTAGTATTAATTTGTACAGTATTTGATATTAAAGCTAAATGGAAAATAAACGATAAGTTATTTATGATGTGGGTAAGAGAAACTGGAGTTATCCCCGCTGCCTTATCTGGGATAGTGGTATCGATGAAAGTTCCAGGGTATGAGATAATATCTTCAATAGTATTTATGACAATTCTAATAACTTTAATAGTTCAAGCTAGTACTACTAAGCTAGTAGCTAAAAAGTTAGATGTATTAGAGTTTAATGAAGAGAACGTAGAACAAGAAAAAGCTGCATAAAAAATGAGTTAGGATGTCTTTTTAGGCATCCTATTTTTTACGCTTAAGAAAATTATACTTACTTAAATTTTGTGTATAATTTATGTAATATAGGGATACAAATGCTTTTGTGAAAGTAAAAAATAGGTTAAAATTATTATTGACTCTAACACTATGTAATACCTTAATATATTTTTAAGGAGGTAAATATGTATAAAGTAAATGAAGTTTCGAAACTAAGTGGAGTAAGTATTAGAATGCTTCACCATTATGATAAAATTGGAGTTTTAATTCCTAGTAAAAAAACTGAAAAGAACTATAGGCTATATAGCGATGAAGATATAAAAAGATTATATCAAATCTTAACACTTAAAGAATTGGATTTTCCATTGAATGAAATTAAAAAAATTTTAGATGATAAAAATTTAAACAAGAAAGAAGTTTTATCATTTCAAAAAGAATTGATATTAGAAAAAAGAAACAGATTAAATAATATAATTCAATCTATTGATGAACAAATAAATGACTTAGGAGGAAATAAGACTATGAGTAAAAAAGATTTTAAGGTATTTGATTATGAAAAAATTAAACAGCACGAGGAAAAATATAAAGATGAAACAAAGAGAAAGTATGGGGATAGTGATGCTTATAGTGAATGTAAAGAAAAAACTAGTTCATATGGCGAAAACGATTGGAAGAAAATAAGCGACGAAGCTAATAAAATTTATGAAGAATTGGCACAATTGATGGATAAATCTCCTGCAGATGAAGAAGTGCAAATTGTCATTGAAAAATGGAGAAATCATATAAGTGAAAACTTTTATGATTGTACAATAGAGATCTTTAAAGGCTTAGGAATAATGTATGTAGCAGATGAGAGATTTACAAAAAATATAGATAAGTATAAATCAGGATTAGCTCAATTTTTAAGTGATGGAATTAATGCATATTGTGATAATCATAAATAAAAACATGAGAATTATATAGGAAAATATAAGGAAGATATATAATTTAAGAAAATACTGCTGTATTTGATAATAAGTTATTAATAAATAGCTTCATATAAAGATAGACAATAAATGACAATGAGAATATAATATGTTCAACTTATTAATTACTTATTTATGAAAGGAATCTCGATATGAGCAGCAGTAAAAAAGTTAGTATAGCATCACTGTTAGTAGCTTTAGGAATTGTATATGGAGATATAGGAACATCGCCATTATATGTTATGAAAGCTATATTGGCTACTAACGGTGGATACATCTCTAATGAATTAGTATTAGGTGGTGTATCACTTGTTTTTTGGACTTTAACCCTTCAAACAACTATAAAGTATGTTATATTGACCCTTAAAGCAGATAATAATGGAGAGGGAGGAATATTTTCCTTATATACTTTAGTTAGAAAAAGAGCTAAATGGCTGATTGTTCCAGCTGTTATAGGTGGAGCTGCACTTTTAGCAGATGGTATGATTACTCCCCCTGTTACAGTTACCTCAGCTATTGAAGGGTTGAATTTAATATGGACGTTAAGTACAAAGACTGTAGTTATTACAGTCATATTTATTTTAATATTTTTATTTTCATTCCAAAAATTTGGAACAGCTAAGATTGGTAAATTGTTTGGACCGATGATGTTTGTTTGGTTTAGTATGTTAGCTATACTTGGAGTTAGCCAAATAGTACAAAATCCTTATATAATTAAGGCATTAAATCCTTATTATGCTATAAATCTATTAATTGAAAGTCCTAAAAGCACATATATTTTAGGCGCTGTTTTTCTTTGTACAACAGGAGCAGAAGCACTTTATTCAGACTTAGGTCATTGTGGAAGAAAAAATATATATTATACATGGACTTTTGTAAAAACATGCTTAGTTTTTAATTACTTAGGGCAAGGGGCTTGGTTAATTTCTAGAAATGGAGAACAAATAACTCAAAATCCATTTTTCTTGATAATGCCACAAAGTTTTATTATGCCTGGGGTTATAATTGCTACATTAGCAGCAATTATAGCTAGTCAAGCATTGATTTCAGGATCATTTACTTTAATATCAGAGGCTATAAAGTTAAATTTATTTCCAAGGTTAAGAGTTAGATATCCTAATGAAGAAAAAGGCCAAATATATATACCTGCAATAAATTATATATTAGGGATAGGTTGTATATTACTAGTATTGTATTTCAAGAAATCTGAAAATATGGAAGCTGCATATGGGCTTGCAATTACAGTAACTATGTTAATGACAACAATACTATTATCACAGTACCAAAGATACAATAGAAGAAAACCAAAGTTAAGCATCGTAGTATTAATAGTATTTGGATGTATTGAACTGAGCTTTTTATATGCGAATTTATTTAAGTTCTTTAGAGGTGGATATATAACATTATGTATAGGATTGATAATAATATTCATAATGTATACTTGGATACATGGAACTCATATAAAGCAAAAATATAGTCAGTATAGTAAAATTTCTGATCACTTAGATAAATTTGAAGCTATAGATAAAGATACAGAGTTACCTATTTATGCAACACATACAGTTTATTTGACTCAATCACAAAATAGAAAATATGTGGAAAATAAGATACTACATTCTATATTTAATAAGAGACCAAAGCGTTCTAAGTATTATTGGTTTATCCATGTTAAAGTAACTGATGAGCCATATACAATGAACTATAAAGTATTTACAATAAAGCCAAATAAAATATTCAGTATAGAATTTCAACTTGGGTTTAGAGTTAGCCAAAGAATAAATGTTTTTCTAAGAGAAGTTATACAAAATTTAATATCAACAGGAGAATTAGAATTTACGCCTAAAGAATACATGTTGGACAATAGCCAAGATAAAAATGTAGGAGATTTTAAATTTGTATTAATTGAAGAAGCATTATCTAATGAAAGTAATCTTTCAAAATGGGATAGTCTTATAATGAGTTTTAAAGTGATTATAAAAAGAGTAACAGTTTCACCATCAAAATGGTTTGGGATAGATACAAGTATAGTAGAAGTTGAGAAAGTTCCTATAACTATAGGTCATAGAAATAAAGTTGAATTGAAAAGAGTTCGCTAATAGAAAAAGAAGTTATCTATTTTTAGATAACTTCTTTTTGTTTGTAATGATTTCATAGTAAAATATATGTAAAAGGATAATATAAAGGAGCGTTTTATGGGATATATTTTATTATTAGAGGATGATAGGTCTTTAAATAGGGGGATAAGTTTTAAATTAAAAAGAGAAGGATATAAAGTATTTACAACATTTAGTATAAAAGAAGCTAAAGATATATTTTTAAATGAAAAAATTGATTTGATTATATCTGATATTGGACTTCCTGATGGAGATGGGTTTGCGTTTTGTGAATATATAAGAACTATAAGTGATGTTCATATAATAATGCTAACTGCATTAGACCAAGAAGTTGATATAGTTACAGGGTATGATGTTGGAGCAGATGATTACATTACAAAACCATTTAGTTTAATTATTTTAATATCTAAAGTAAATGCAATTATGAAGAGGATTGGAAACTCTAGTAATGAAACTTGTATAAGTTGTGATGGCATAACTTTTAACTATGTAGATAGCAAGCTTACAAAAGAAGAAAATGAAATAATTCTTAGCAAAAACGAAAGTAAGTTACTTAAATATTTAATGGAAAACTCATGTCAAACTATAACTAAAGAACAATTGATGGAAGCTTTGTGGGATATTGATGGAAATTATGTAGATGAAAATACTGTAGCTGTAAATATAAGAAGACTTAGACAAAAGGTTGAAGATAATCCATCTAATCCTAAATTCATAAAAAATATAAGAGGGATTGGATACACTTTTGAAAAGAGGTGTATGAAAAAATGATAGATCTATTAAGAAGAGAACCAATTGTAAAGCGTATATCTATATATATGGGGATAGGATTAATAACAATTTTATTTATATTTAGCATAAATCAATATAATAATTTTAAAAATATATACTTAGAACAATTAAATATAAATAAAAAAATTGTAGGATCTATAGTAAGTGAACATCCAGAGCTTGAGGCAGATATAGTAAATAGTATATATATTAATGATAAAGATTACAGTGATTTAGGCGAGAAGGTATTGAAAAAATATGGATATGATAAAAATTATAAAATGATAGAAAATATAAATTTTCAACAACATATAAAGTATTTCCTGGTAAATAATTTAATTGTTTTTGTAGGAATCATAATATTAATAATATTAATAATGTGCAATTTGATGAAATATGTATTTAATAAATTAGATAAAGTGAGTAAAAATATAGAATGTATAATTCATGGAAAGTACAATATAAAAGATGATTTTAAAGAAGAAGGTATATTCAATATAATTCATTCGGATTTAAATAAATTATCAAAAAGTATAAATACCAAAATTAAAAATTTAGATAAAGAAAAAGAAAATATAAAAGAGCTAGTAACTGATATATCACATCAACTTAAAACTCCATTAGCGTCTTTAAAATTATATAATTCATTATTATTAGAAGAAGATTTAGAGGAGGAAGATAGGAAAGAGTTTTTGAAAACAAGTGGTATGTATATAAATAAATTACAAAGCCTCATTGAGTCTTTGGTAAATATATCGAGATTAGAAACAAGTATGATAAGTATAAAAAAAGAAAATAAAAATATAAAAGCCACAATTATTAAGGCTATAGAAAGTGTAAAGCCCAAAGCTATTAATAAATTTATATCTATTAATTTAAATGATTTTGATGATAAAATAGTACCTCATGATTCGAAGTGGACGGAAGAATGTATATTTAATATTTTAGATAATGCAGTTAAATATACTAACTTAAAAGGGAAAATAGATATATATGTTCAAGATGCTATAAATTTTATAAGAATTGATATAAAAGATAATGGAATTGGAATTGATAAAAATGAATTTAATAATATTTTTAAAAGATTTTATAGAAGTGAAGAAGTCCAAGACTTAGAAGGCTCAGGGGTTGGACTTTATTTAAGTAGAAAAATACTTGAAAGCCAAGGTGGAAATATAATTGTATCATCTCAAAAAGGTGAAGGTAGTAAATTTTCTTTGTTTCTTACGAAAGTGTAAGACTTTATGAAAGTGTTATGTAAGACTTAAAGCTTATTATTAAGGTATAAAAAGTAAGAAAAAGAGAAGGAGTAAATTATATGACTATATTAAAAACTAGGGGCTTGAAAAAATACTATGGAAATGGAGAAAACTTAGTAAAGGCAATTGACGACAACAACATAGAAATAATTGAAGGGGAATTTGTAGCTATAGTAGGAAAATCAGGTTCAGGAAAAAGTACACTACTACATATGATAGGCGGTCTAGATAGACCAACAGATGGAAAAGTATTTATAGATGGTAAGGATATATTTTCATTAAAGGACGAATCTTTAGCTATTTTTAGAAGAAGAAAAATAGGATTTATATTCCAATATTATAACTTGATATCATCGTTAAATGTTTGGGAAAATATAGTACTTCCTATAGGTCTTGATAATAAAACTGTAGATGAAGAATTTATAAACGATATAATAAATGCTTTAGGATTAAGTGATAAAAAAGAGTCACTTCCAAATACTTTATCAGGAGGGCAACAACAAAGAGTTGCTATTGCTCGTGCATTAGCAACTAGACCGTCTATAATATTAGCTGATGAACCAACTGGAAACTTAGATTCAAAAACATCAGATGAGGTAATGAGTTTGCTAAAATCTATGATAAAAAAATATAATCAGACATTAGTTATGATAACTCACGATGAAACTATAGCACAAATGGCAGATAGGATTATATATATTGAAGATGGAAAGGTCTTAAAAGGTGGTGTTATAAATGATTAACACTACTAAAATAGCAAAAAGCAATTTAAAACAAAATAAGTCAAAATCTACACTAATTATTATTACTATAATTCTAGCAACTACACTTTTAACTGCTGTTGGATTGACTTGTGCAGATTGGAATTTTTTAAGTAAAGAAAATGTTAGGAAGTACTCAGGAACTCAACATGGAGTTTACAGAAAGATAGATGAGCAAAAACTAAAACAAATTAAAGCTCATTCTCAAATTGAAAAAATTGGAATTGTAAATAGCATAGGAAGTAAGGATTATGAAGATGAGACTAAAATAGGTATAGGATATATAGATAATAATGCTATAGAATTTAGTAGTAAAAATTTTATAGATGGAAAACTTCCAATTAAAAAAAATGAAATTGTTTTAGATGATTTAGCTTTAGAGAAAATGGGATATGAAAAAAAATTAGGTCAAAAGATTAATTTAGAATATGAAGATTTTGCAAAAAAGGGGACTACTAAATCAGAGTTCATATTAACTGGAATTACAAAAGTAAATGAAATTTCTAAACTTAAAAAATCTTATGCTGGCATAGTATCGAAAGATTATATGGAATCAACTAGAGATATGGATAAAGAAATTTCAAATGTATTTATAACTATAAAGGGTGAAAATAAATTATCTGGGGAAGAACTTATATCAAAAGTAGAAAAAATAGGTAAAGACTTAGATATACCAAAGGGTAGCATAAATGTAAATGAAGATTATATAAATACCTTAAAGCCAGATCCTCAGGTTATAATGTGGGGAGCTACAATAGCAATAATAGTTATATTATCTAGCATATTAGTAATTTACAATATATTTTATCTATCAATAACAAGTAAAGTTCAGGAGTTTGGAAAACTTAGAGCTATAGGAGCTACTAAAAAACAAATAAAAGAAATTGTTTTAAAAGAAGGGATATTTTTATCTACAATAGCTGTACCACTAGGAATTTCATTAGGATATGTAATAAATAAATTTGTATTAACAAAAGTATTTTTTAATGGAGCAGATGTACAAAAACTTCCAATAATAATAGGTGTTATGACAGTAAGTTTCTTAACAGTGTTTATATCTTTGTTAAAGCCTATGAAGGTTGCATCAAAAGTATCTATTATTGATGCTGTAAGATATAGTGGGGATATAAAAACAAAATCTAAAACTAGAAAAGGATATAAATATATAAATATAAAAAGACTTTCAAATGCAAATTTAAAAAGAAATAAAAAGCGTACTTATGTAACTATAATATCACTTTCATTAAGTGGAATAATATTTGTAGTTATGGCGAGTGTTTTAAATAGTATAAATGCTGAAAAAATGGCAAGAGATCATTTTTCATATGATATAAGTATAAACTTATCAGGATATACTTTTGGAGAAGAAGATAGTCCAAACACTGAATTTAATATTTTACAAACTAAAAATCCATTAGGTAAAGATTTTAGAGGTGAACTCTTAAATATGGATGGTGTTGTGAGTTTAGAAAGCATAAATACCACTAAAGTAGAAGTTAATAATTTAGGAAATGAGTATAAATATGAGCAGTTATCGGGAATAGATGAGAAAGATTTAGAGGATTTAGAATTTTATCTTGAAGATGGAAAAATAGATATTGAAAAGTTGAAAAGTGGAGATGAGATACTTTTCGCATATCCAGAATTAGCAAAAGAGTTTGGCATAAAAGCAGGAGACAAAATAACTTTAACATTATATGATGGAAAAGATAAGTTTAATAAAACATTTAAAATTCAAGCTATAACATCAGCTCCAGGTGTTTTTTTAATTCACAATGATGTATTTAAAAAATTATTTAAAACAGACACAACTAACACTTTAGGTATACATGTTGCTGAAGGAAGTTATGATGAAGTAAAAGAATTTATTAAAAACTTAGATAAGTCAAATGAATATATAGATGCTAGATATATAGACGATGATATAGAATTAAACGAATTATCTATAAAAATGACTAAAGCTGTAGGATATAGTTTGGTTATAATAATAGGGGTTATAGGCTTTATGAATTTAATAAACTCTATGATAACTAGCATAATAACTAGAAAAAAAGAATTAGGAATGTTACAAGCTATAGGTTTAACAGATAAACAACTTATAAAAATGTTAAATATTGAAGCTATGTTTTACACAGGGACTATGCTTTTAAGTTCCTTAACATTAGGAAGCGGGTTAGGATATATTGCTGTTTATGTTTTTAGAAAGACTGGAGCTTCTTATGCATCGTACATATTCCCGCTTGTTCCTATTTTAATTATGGTTTTATGTATAGTAATTGCACAGTTAACATTAACTTATATAATAAGTAAGAATTTTAATAAAGAATCTTTAATTGATAGGGTTAGATACAACGAATAAAACAAAAAATGTTTTATGTTAATTATGTTAAATATGTTAAGTAATAGTTAAATTGCTAGACTTATATAAAAATAAATACTAATATACATACAATATAGTTGCTTGGAACTATAATTATCTAAAGTGAAGGAAGGAATAATTTTTATGAGCACCAGGAAGAAGATAAGTATAGCATCATTGTTAATAGCATTGGGGATTGTATATGGAGATATCGGAACATCTCCGCTATATGTTATGAAAGCTATACTAGGGACTAACGGAGGATATATTTCTGAGGAATTAGTATTAGGTGGAGTATCTTTAGTATTTTGGACATTAACTTTACAAACAACAATAAAGTATGTTGTTTTAACTCTTAAAGCAGATAATAATGGTGAAGGTGGTATATTTTCATTATACACACTAGTTAGAAAAAGGGCTAAGTGGCTAGTTGTTCCTGCTGTTATAGGTGGGGCAGCTCTCTTAGCTGATGGAATGATTACACCAGCTATGACGGTAACTTCAGCTATTGAAGGTTTAAATTTAATATATAAGTTAAATACTGATACTATAGTAATAATAGTTATTTGTATATTGGCATTTTTATTTTCATTCCAAAAGTTTGGAACAAATAAGATTGGAAAGCTGTTTGGACCTGTGATGTTTACTTGGTTTTTAATGCTAGCATTATTAGGTATATCGCAAATTATAAAATATCCACAAGTAGTAAAAGCAATAAATCCATACTATGGGATAAAACTATTGATTAATAGTCCTAGTATAACCTATATATTAGGAGCTGTTTTCTTATGTACAACAGGAGCAGAGGCGCTTTATTCAGATTTAGGTCATTGTGGAAGAAAAAACATCTATTATAGTTGGGTTTTTGCAAAAATATGTTTAGTGTTAAATTATTTAGGCCAAGGAGCATGGCTTATTTTAAATAATGGAAATGTAGTTAAAGAGAACCCATTTTTCTTAATAATGCCAAGTTGGTTTATTATATCAGGAGTAATAATAGCTACACTAGCAGCGATTATAGCTAGTCAAGCTCTTATAACAGGAGCATTTACACTAATATCAGAAGCTATAAAATTGAATTTATTTCCAAGACTTAGTGTTAGATATCCAAATGAAGAAAAGGGTCAAATATATATACCTTCAGTAAATTATTTAATAGGGATAGGATGTATATTACTAGTTTTACATTTTAAAAAGTCAGAACATATGGAAGCTGCATATGGACTTGCGATAACAGTTACTATGTTGATGACAACTATATTACTATCTCAATATGAAAAATATAATAAAAAAAGACGTGTATTAAGTTTATTTGTTTTAGTTGTATTTGGAGGAATAGAAATAAGCTTCTTATTTGCCAACTTATCGAAATTCTTCAAAGGTGGATATATAACATTAATAATAGGGTTAATTATAATACTTATTATGTATGTGTGGATTCATGGGTCAACTATAAAAAGAAAGCACAATAGATTTAGTAAAATACTTGATCATTTAGATAAATTTGATGCAATAAAGAAAGATACAGATATACCTATATATTCAACTCATACAGTATATCTAACTCAGTCTCAAAATAGAAATTATGTAGAGAATAAAATCCTACATTCAATATTTAATAAGAGGCCAAAACGTTCAAGATACTATTGGTTCTTACATGTAAAAGTTACAGATGAGCCGTACACAATGAATTATAGGGTTCATACAATACAACAGAATCAAATATTTAGTATAGAGTTTGAAGTAGGATTTAGAGTTGAGCAGAGAGTAAATGTATTTTTACGTGAAGTAATACAGGATTTAATTGCTTCAGGAGAACTATCATTTGATGTTAAAGATTATATGATAAATAATGATGAAGATAAGAATGTAGGTGATTTCAAATTTATAATTTTAGAAGAAGTAATTTCTAAGGAAAGTCAATTATCAAATTGGGATAATTTAATAATGAGTTTTAAAATATTTATAAAGAAAATCACTGTATCTCCTGAAAAATGGTTCGGTATAGATACAAGTATTGTTGAAGTAGAAAAAGTACCTATAACTATAGGTAGGATTAAAAAGATTAAACTTAAGCGAGTAAATTAGAATATATAAGTATTAAAAAATTATGGAGTCTTCAAAATGTAATTATTTTGAAGACTCCATAATTTATTTAACAATAATCTGACTCATCATAATTAAGAAGTTTATTTAAAACCCTTTTTATAATGTCATAACTAAACCCTTTATAAGCTAAGTGTTGAGAAATTTTTTGATATATTTTATTCCTATCTTCGTTTTTCACACGTTCGTATCTTTTTTTAGCTAAATGCATTGCATTTTCAAACTCTACATCACTATCTATATCAGACATAACAGAATCTATCGTATTTCTATCGATACCTTTATTATATAAGTTTTGTTTTATTCTATTTTTACCACACTTATTAACTTTTAAGTTTGTATTTGTTATTCTCTGAGCAAGATCTTCATCGTTTACGAAATTATATTTTCTTAAAAAGACTAGAACTTTATCTATAATATCCTCATCAAAGTCATTTGATAATTTGGTTATTATATTCTTTTCTGATTGGGGTGCTTTAGAAAGTATAGATAAAGCCTTGTTTTTAGCTTTTATATACATTTCATCATGTAGCAAACCTTTTAATACATTTTCATCGATTTCCATTCCTTTTTTTAAGTTTAACGTAAAAACTAGTTCTTTGTAAATTCCCATAAAAAACTGTTCATTTAAATATATGTTAACTCTATCTTCATTTTTTTTCTGAGCTTCTATTTTTGTTATTATAGACATAACTACCTCCTTAAAAAAACTTAACTTAATGCATTTTAATCATGTACAAAATTATACCGTAAAATATAGAATAATTGTATCAAAGAAGCTAAAATTAATGATACAATAAAAGTATAAAGGACAAAAGGAGATTTTTAATGAGAATTGATGAATTAGTATTAAAGGCGAAAAATTTTAACAACCTAAAGTCAAATTTTCATAAAATGGGAAATGAGAATGTAAATATAGGTATAATGGGAGGAACTTTTGACCCTATACATTATGCACATTTAGCAACAGCAGAATATGTAAGAGAAACTTACAATCTTGATAAAATACTTTTTATACCAACTGGTAACCCACCTCATAAATCAAAACTAAGAACGGATAAAAAAGATAGATATAATATGGTTTTATTGGCTACAATGAATAATGATGATTTTGTTGTTTCGGATATGGAGATAAATAGAAATACTAGAACTTATACAATAGATACTTTAAAAGAATTACATAAAATTTATCCAAATGCTAATATATACTTTATAACTGGAGCTGATACTATTTGCGATATGGAAAGTTGGAAAAATGTTGGGGAAAATTTTGAATTAGCAACTTTTATAGCAGCAAATAGACCCGGAATAAATTCTAATGAAGCTAAAATGAAAATAGAAAGATTAAAATCTAGATATGATGCTAATATAAGGTCAGTAAATGTTCCTTCGCTGGATATATCGTCAACTTATATAAGGAACCATATAAAAAATGGTAAATCTATTAAATATTTAATACCTGAATGTGTGGAATCTTATATTTATGAAAAAAAAATATATACAAATGGAGTTGAATAATTTTGGATTCGCAAAATTTAATAATTAAATTAAATGAAATGCTACCTAAAAATAGAATGTTACATTCTGAAGGTGTTGCTAAGTGCGCAGTAAAGTTAAGTAAGATATATGGATATGATGAAGAAAAAGCATATTTAGCAGGTATACTTCATGACTGTGCAAAGTATTTAAGCCAAGAACAAGTTGAGTATTATGTAAAAAAATATGAAATATACTTAGATGATTATGAAAAAGAAAATTTAGCATTGTCTCATAGTATAATAGGATCAGTTTTAGTTAGACATGAATTTTTTATAGATGACTTAGATATAGTAACTGCTGTTAGGTATCATACTACAGGAAGATCTAATATGGACATGCTAGAAAAAATTATATACATAGCGGATATAATTGAAGAAAATAGAAATTATCCTGGAGTAGAAGAACTAAGAGAGTTAGCTTATAACGGGCAAATGGATAAGGCGTTATTACAATCTTTCGATAATACTATAAAGTTAGTAATAGATAGAAAACAAATAATACACCCTAGAACAATAGAAGCTAGAAATTTTATTTTAGAAAAATAAATAATTTTTATAAAATAAATCACAATAAGTATAAATTAATAATAATATAGAATTAATAAATTGAAGAAGTGTAAATAATAGCGATAACATGTCAACACTAAGAATATAAATTTAGTATTATGAAGTTAGTTTTTTGTGGTATAATATAAAAACGCAAAAAATAAGGAAGGTAGGAATTTAATATGACGACAGTAGAACAAATGGTTAAAGTTATATATGATGCTATTGATGATAAACTAGGTAAAGATATATCTATAATAAAAGTAGGAGAAGTATCAAGTTTATGTGATTACTTCGTAATAGCTACAGCAGGATCTACAAGACAGGTAAAAGCGGTAGCTGATAATGTAGAAGATGAACTTACTAAATTAGGTATAGAATCAAGAGGTAAAGAAGGGTACGAAACACAAGAGTGGATACTATTAGACTTTGGAGATATAATGGTTCACGTATTTAATGAAGAAAATAGAGCATACTATAATCTAGAGAAAATGTGGAAAGATGCTCCATATGTTGATGTTGACACATTAGCTTAATAATTATATAATAATAAGATATAATTAAAAATCAAAATAGACTAGAGTAGTAAAATTAAATTTAGATTTCAGAGAGCTAGTGGACGGTGTGAACTAGTATTAAATTAATTTGAACTTGCTAGATATAATCTATTTAACCGTAGTTGGTATAAAGACTAGTACGAGAGGATTATTTTTTAAAAATAATCAATTAGGGTGGTACCGCGAGTAATATCCTCGTCCCTAAACATTAATTTGTTTAGTGACGGGGATTTTTTTATACGTGAAAATGTATAGCGAAGTTGTTAGATTAATCATTGAGGAAGCATTTAAAGTCCAAAGGACTTCATGCTAAGGAAATGATTGACCTAACAACGAGCGAGCTTTCGCGAAACAAAAAAATAGGAGGTAAAAAAATGAACGTTTATAAACCAAATGAAGTTGAAGCTAAATGGCAAAAAACTTGGGATCAAAATGAACAATACAAAACTGATACTAATGATACAACAAAACCAAAATACTACACATTAGAAATGTTACCATACCCATCAGGTAAAATACACATGGGGCACGTTAGAAACTACTCTATAGGTGATGTTATAGCTAGATTCAAAAAAATGCAAGGTTACAATGTTCTTCATCCAATGGGATGGGATTCATTCGGACTTCCAGCTGAAAATGCGGCTATAAAGCATGGAATACATCCTCATAAGTGGACTATGGAAAACATAGAAGACATGAAGGGTCAATTAAAATTATTAGGACTTAGCTATGATTGGGATAGAGAAATAGCAACATCTACTCCAGAGTACTACAAGTTCACTCAAGAAATATTCTTAAAGTTCTTAGAGCATGGATTAGCATACAAGAAAAAATCTTTTGTTAACTGGTGTCCATCTTGTGAAACAGTTTTAGCTAATGAGCAAGTTGTTCAAGGAGCTTGTGAAAGATGTGATTCAGTAGTAGTTAAAAAAGACTTAGAGCAATGGTATTTTAAAACTACTCACTTTGCAGAAGAGTTACTTCAAGATTTAGATACTTTAGATGGATGGCCAGAAAAAGTTAAAACAATGCAAAGAAACTGGATAGGAAAAAGTACTGGAGCTGAAATAACTTTCGATATAGATGGAAGTGATAAATCAGTAACAGTATTTACAACTAGACCAGATACAGTACACGGAGTTTCTTATATGGTTTTAGCTCCAGAGCATGATTTAGTTAAAGAGTTAGTTGCTGGAACTGAGTATGAAGAAGCTGTAGAAAAGTTTATAACTAAAATGTACACTATGACTGAAATAGAAAGAACTTCAAGCGACTTAGAAAAAGAAGGAATGTTCATAGGTAAACATGTTATAAATCCATTAAACGGACAAAAAGTTGAGTTATGGATAGCGAACTATGTATTAGTTGACTATGGAACAGGTGCAGTTATGGCAGTTCCAGCTCATGATGAAAGAGATGCTGAATTTGCAGCTAAATATAACTTAAACGTAGTTGAGGTTATAAATGAAGATAACATAATGGTAAACTCTGGTGAGTTTGATGGAATGGAAGCTTCAAAGGCATTTGATGCAATAATAGAAAAAATAGAAGAAATGGGAATAGGAAAGAAAACAGTTAACTATAGATTAAGAGACTGGTTACTTTCTAGACAAAGATATTGGGGATGTCCAATACCTGTAGTATACTGTGATGAGTGTGGATTAGTACCTGAGAAGAAAGAAAACTTACCTGTATTATTACCAACAGATATAGAGTTTACAGGTAAAGGTGAATCACCACTTACTACATCAAAAGAGTTTATGAATGCTACTTGCCCATGTTGTGGAAAGCCAGCTAGAAGAGAAGTAGATACAATGGATACTTTTGTTGATTCTTCTTGGTATTTCTTAAGATATATAGATGCTCAAAATACTAATGAGCCATTTAGTAAGGATGCAGTTAACAATTGGATGCCAGTTGATCAATATATAGGTGGAGTAGAGCATGCTATAATGCATTTACTTTACGCAAGATTCTTTGTTAAAGCATTTAATGAAATGGGAATGTTAGACTTCAAAGAACCATTTAAAAACTTATTAACTCAAGGTATGGTTTTAAAAGATGGAACTAAGATGAGTAAGTCTAAAGGAAATGTTGTATCACCACTTGAAATAATAGATGAGTACGGAGCTGACACTGCTAGATTATTCGTATTATTTGCAGCACCACCAGAAAGAGATTTAGAATGGTCAGAACAAGGTGTTGAAGGATGCTTTAGATTCTTAAATAGAGTTTATAGATTAGTTGATGAATTAGCTGATAAAGCTAAATGTGATGCTACTATGGGTGAATTAACTAAAGAAGATAAGGCTATGAGATTTACTATAAATGCTACATTAAAGAAAGTAACTGAAGACTTAAATGAGAAGTTTGGTTTCAATACTGCAATATCTGCATTAATGGAATTAATAAACGAAATGTACAAATATAAAGAGTTAGAAACTAGAAATGATGCAGTTATAAAAGAAGCTATAGAAACTATAGTTACAATAATAGCTCCATTTGCTCCTCATATAGGTGAAGAATTATGGACTATGATAGGTAAAGAAGGAAGTATATTTGATATATCTTGGCCAAAATATGATGAATCTGCTTTAGTTAAAGATGAAGTTGAAGTTGTAGTTCAAATTAATGGTAAAGTAAGAGGGAAATTAAGTGTAGCTGCTAATATATCAAGAGAAGATATGCAAGAAGCTGCAATGAATGATGAAAAGATAAAAGCTTTAGTAGAAGGAAAAACAATAGTAAAAGTAGTAGCTGTTCCTAAAAAGCTTGTTAATATAGTTGTAAAATAATAAATAAGTTATATAGAATAAAAAAAGGTCTTTTTAAAAAAGACCTTTTTTTATTTACATAAGTAAGCAATCTAACTAAAAAAATAAGGTGATTTTAAAATTTAAAATGAAAAAATCATTAAAAATAAAATTAAATTAAAAAAATATAAAAATTTTTTTAGGGGAAAAATAACAGGAAAACAGAGGAATCAACACGTTTGTAAATTTTTTGACAAATTGAAAAATTCCCAAAAAATGTTTTCCTGTTGATTTTTGATGGGAAAGTATATACAATAAAGATGTCAAACAATTATAAATTAAATCTAAACATTATGGGAGTGAGTAAAATGACAAGAGTTACATTACAAGATGTTAAAGATGCTAGAGAAACTATAAAAGACATAGTTAAAACAACTGATTTGTTAGAAAGCGTTAAGCTAAGTGAAAAGACTGGGGCAAACGTATATTATAAATGTGAAAACTTACAAAAGACTGGTTCTTTTAAAGTAAGAGGGGCTTGCAACAAAATAGCAAGTTTAACTGATCAAGAGAAGGCAAACGGTGTTATAGCATCAAGTGCTGGAAACCATGCACAAGGGGTTGCACTTGGAGCTAAACTAAGCGGAATAAAAGCTACAATAGTAATGCCAGCTACTGCACCACTTGCAAAAGTTACTGCAACTAAAGGATATGGAGCAGAAGTAGTTCAAGAAGGTTTAGTATATGATGATGCATATGCAAAAGCTGTTGAAATACAAAAAGAAACTGGAGCAACTTTCTTACATCCATTCAATGACAAATATGTTATGGCTGGACAAGGAACAATAGCTCTTGAAATATTTGAACAATTAAATTCAAATGTTGACACTATATTATGCCCAATCGGTGGAGGGGGAATAATAGCTGGTATAGCAACTGCAGCTAAAGCTTTAAACCCAAATGTTAAAATAATAGGTGTTCAAACTGCTAACATACCATCAATGAAAGAATCTATAGAACAAGGACATGTTACAACTGCATTTAAAGCTACTACAATAGCTGACGGTATAGCAGTTAAAACTCCTGGAGATCATACTTTTGAAATAATAAAAGAGTTAGTTGATGAAGTAATAGTTGTTGAAGAAACTGAAATAGCACAAGCTATGTTATTCTTAGTAGAAAACCAAAAATTAGTATCAGAAGGTTCAGGGGCAGTATCAACAGCTGCATTATTAAGCGGAAAATACAAGCCAGCTAAAGGTGAAAACGTTGTATGTGTAATATCTGGAGGAAACGTAGATGTTAACACATTATACAGAGTTATAGGAACTGCATTAACTTCAGAAGGTAGAAGATATGCATTCAAAACTAAAATACAAGATAAGCCAGGCGGATTAGCTGAGTTAACTCAAATAATAAGTGGATTAAATGCAAACATATTAAATGCAAATATGACAAGACCTCCAAAAGAAACTCTTGGAAGTTTATATCTTGAAATAGAGTTAGAAACATTCGACCAAGCTCATATAGATAAAATAAAATCAGCAGTAGAGTCTGCAGGGTTTGCAATAGAAGATTAATTTATGATATAATGGGTATATAATAAAAAAGTGAAATTATGCTTGCATAATTTCCACTTTTTTACTATATTCTGTATACAATATATACAATTTAGTAGTATAATATTACTGAAAAAAGTATAATATAAAAACAAAACCTATATAAAAGAAGGAGAGATTGATTATGAAACAAGTAATACATACAGAAAAGGCTCCTAAAGCAATAGGACCATACTCTCAAGCTATAAAAAATGGAAACATGGTATTCGTATCAGGACAAGTTCCATTCAACCCAGAAACTATGGAAATAGTTGAAGGTGGAGCAAAAGAGCAAGCTGCTAGATCATTAGAAAGCTTAAAAGAAATATTAGCTGCATCAGGAGCAACTTTTGCAGATGTAGTTAAGACTACAGTATTCATAAGTGATATGAATGATTTTGCTGAAATAAATGAAGTATACGCTTCTTTCTTCGGTGAAAACAAACCAGCTAGATCTTGCGTAGAAGTAGCTAGATTACCAAGAGATGTTAAAGTTGAAATAGAAGCTATAG
This sequence comes from Paraclostridium bifermentans, assembly GCF_019916025.1. NCBI lineage: Bacteria > Bacillati > Bacillota > Clostridia > Peptostreptococcales > Peptostreptococcaceae > Paraclostridium > Paraclostridium bifermentans. The sequence goes on from NZ_CP079737.1 coordinate 673,953, forward strand.
CTATAGTAAAATAATAATAGACTTTAAAATGGCCATACCTCATTATAGGATGGTCATTTTATGAGTTAAGCGACTATTGGAAATCATTTACAAAACAAAAGAAAAAAGACAATTTGATGAAAAGAGGTATTATTAATGGCTAAAGATTATAGTGTATTTGATGTCGTAGGACCAAATATGATAGGTCCATCAAGCTCGCACACTGCAGGTGCTGCAAGATTAGGGAAAATGGCATTAAAAATAGCAGGTAAACCTGTTAAAGATGTTAAGTTCTATTTACATGGATCATTCGCAGAAACATACAAAGGACATGGAACAGATAAAGCATTAGTTGGTGGTATATTAGGATTCCAACCAGACGACGCTAGAATAAGAAATTCTTTCGATTTAGCTAAAGAATTAGGTGTAAGCTTTGAATTCATTAAAGCTAACTTAGGAGAAAACGAACATCCTAACACAGTTAAAATGGAAATGACTTTAGAAGATGGGTCTAAAGCAGAAGTTAAAGGAGCATCTATAGGTGGTGGAAACATTAAACTTACTGAAATGGACGGATTACCACTTGACTTTAACGGTTCTAGACCAGCAGTTATACTTGAAATAAAAGACATACCAGGAGCTGTATCTTTCGTAACTGGACTTCTTGCTCATAACAACAAGAATATAGCAAATATGTCTACTAATAAGCCAGCTGGAGCTGAGTATACATTCGTTACAATAGAAACAGATGAAGCTTTAGATGTTGATGTATTAGATCAATTAAGAAAATTTGAAGTTATAGCGAAAGCTGTAGTTTTAGACAAATTCTAATGAGTAAGGAAGGGTGACAGAATATGAAATACAACTTTACAAGCGGAGCAGAATTAATAGAAAAATGTAAAGAATTTAACATGACTATAGGTCAATTATGTTTAGAGAGAGAAGCTGAATTAAGCGGACTTTCTAAAGAAGAAGTAAGAGAAAAAATGGCTGTTAGTTTAGATATAATGAAAAAAGCTACTGAAAGAGCTGTAACAGAAGATATAAAATCTGTTGGAGGTTTAATAGGTGGAGAAGCTAAAAAATTAGAAAATCACAGAAATACTCAAAAAACAGTTTGTGGTGGGTTAATGAATAAAGCTTTAGCTGCTGCAATGGGAACAATGGAAGTAAATGCTTCTATGGGTCTTATAGTTGCTGCACCTACAGCTGGTTCTTGTGGTATATTACCAGGAGCTATCGTTACTATAGGTAAAGAATATGGATTCAGTGATGATGAAATGTTAGATGCATTATTTACAGCATCAGCTATAGGAGCTATAATAACTAGAAATGCAACTGTTGCAGGAGCTGAAGGTGGATGCCAAGCTGAAACTGGTGCTGCAGCTGCAATGAGTGCTGCTGGCATAGTTGAGTTAATGGGTGGAAGTGTAGAAGCTGCTGTTGCTGCTGCATCTCACTGTTTACAAAATGTAATGGGATTAGTTTGTGATCCAATAGCAGGTCTTGTTGAAGTTCCTTGTCAAGGAAGAAATGCTATAGGTGTTGCAAATGCTTTAATATCTGCAGAACTTTGTTTAGCTGGAATATTAAATATAATACCATTTGATGAAACTGTTGAAGCTATGTATAAAGTTGGTAGAGGTCTTCCAATGGAGTTAAGAGAAACTGCATTAGGTGGAGTTGCTGCAACTTGTACAGGAAACTGCTTAACTAAAAAAATATTCGGATAATAAAAAAGAGGCTATTAGCCTCTTTTTTTAGTGTCTTCTTCTATGATTTTTTTTATTTGAATACATATTGCTTTTTCTTTTTGAATATATGTTCTTTCTTCTTTTCTTTTTTCTTACCTTTTTCTTAACTAAAACTAATACAATGAAAAGTACAACTATTAAAATTGCACCAATTATAATTGATTGGAAGCTTTTTACTATTGGGTTGTTCAAAATTGATGAAAATACATTTGTAACATCATTTTGAGCTATTAGAGGAATGTTTGCAACAGGATTTTTTCCTTTATCCTTATAAACCTCTAATGTACCTACAGTATCACCTTTTTTTATTGGAAGCTTTATATCATTTAAATTAGCTTTAGCTTCAAATGTAGGAGTAGTTTCACCTTTATTAATAACTGTATAATAACTATACTTAGGTGCGTATTCTAATTTTCTTCCTTTTGCATACCATATAAACTTAGAGTCTACAAAATCATTTTTCTCAATCGCTTTTTGAGATTTGAAATTATCAAATCCGTAATCTAAAAGAGTTCTGCTATCTGTATATAAGTTAGGTTCACCATCTGCTTTAAATACAGCAGCAACTAATCTCATATCATCTTTTTTGGCGCTAGAAAGTAAACACTTACCAGCATCATCTGTATATCCAGTTTTTATACCATCTACTATGTCATACTTAATATCTGTATTTTGTCCTTTATAAGGAATAGTAGTAGTTCCTGTTAAAAATTTATTTGTGTTAATTAATGTTCTTTCTGGTGATAAATTTGTAGCTGGTACTTTTATTGTTTTTTTATTTACGATGTTTCTAAAATCTTCATTATTCATTGCTTCTCTTGCCATTAAAGCCATATCATAAGCTGATGTGTAATGTTCAGGGTCAGGTAATCCATTTGGATTATGGAAATGAGTATTCTTAGCACCTATCTTTTTAGCTTCTTCGTTCATTAAATTTGCAAATTCTGGAATAGATCCGCTAATATGTTGAGCTAAAACAACGGCTGCATCATTTCCAGAAACTAAAAGTAAACCTTCTAATAGTTGCCTAACTGTAACTTGCTCCCCTGGAACTAAATACATACTTGTTCCACCTACATTTCCTATATTACCAACAGTTACAACCTCGTCTAGGTTTTTGGCATATTTTAATGTAAGGTAGGCAGTCCACATTTTAGTTGTAGATGCTGGGTATAAATTTGCATTAGAATTTTTTTCATATAAAACTTTTCCACTTGTATAATCCATTAAAACTGCATATTGAGCAGATATATTAGGAGGTGGTGTTTCTGCGAATGAAATATTACCAAATGCAAATAAATTAACAAAAGTTATTATGAATGATAATAATACTGATACTTTTTTTAACATTTTTTGTCCTCCGATTGTAAACTTATATTTTAGTATAACATATTTATGTCAATAATCAAATTTGAAGGAGTGATAAAATGAAGCAGAAGAAAAATTTTATTATTATAATAGTGATTATTGCCATAAGTTCAGTTTTTTTAATTAAAAATAATAAATTTATAGAAAAAAATGATTCCTATGTTGTAAGTGGTGCAGAAAGTGAAAAATCTAATTTAAAAAATAATGATATTGAAAAAAATGATAATAACCAAGGGGATTTCTCAAAAATAGAAAATATTGAAGATGTAAAAACTGTTGATAAAAATGAAAATATGACTAAAAAAATTAGTATTTATATAAGTGGAGCTGTAAATTCTCCTGGAGTTGTAGAACTAAAAAGTAATGAAAGGTTAATGGAAGGTGTAAAGCTTTGTGATGGACTTACTGATGAAGCTGACACAAATAGAATTAATTTAGCTATGAAAGTTAAAGATGAGGGACATTATATAATACCTAAAGAAGGTGAAGAAATAGCACTCAATGATTCAAATGAAAATGTTGAAAATAATAACAATGATAATAATAGCGGTGAAGGTGAAAGTAAAAAAATAAATATAAATAATGCATCTAAAGAAGAATTAGATTCATTACCTGGAGTTGGAGAGGTTACAGCACAAAAAATACTAGATTACAGAGACGAAAATAAGGAGTTCAAATCAATTGATGAAATAAAAAATGTGAAAGGTATAGGAGAAAATAAATTTAATGATTTGAAGGATTATATCTGTATTCAATAAATGCTAATTATGATATTATTAGTTATGTAATGCTTTAAAGAAAGGAGACATAATTATGGAAATGATGAAAAGACTTACAGATATGACAACTTCAGGAGGGTGAGCCGCTAAAATAGGGCCAGAGGTACTGGCATCGGTATTATCCCAATTACCTAAAAATACATCGGATAAAAAAGAAAATTTATTAGTTGGACTTGAAACTTCAGATGATGCAGCTGTTTATAAATTAAATGATGAAACAGCTTTAATTCAAACTTTAGATTTCTTTACTCCAATGATAGATGATCCGTATGTATTTGGACAAATAGCAGCATCTAACTCATTATCAGATGTTTATGCTATGGGAGGAAAGCCTTTAGTTGCCATGAACATAGTATGTTTCCCAGCATGTCATGATATGAATGTACTAGCAGAAATATTAAAAGGTGGAATGGATAAGGTAAAAGAAAGTGGAGCTTTATTAGTTGGAGGACACACTGTTGATGATAAAGAACCTAAATATGGTTTATCAGTGTCTGGAACAGTACATCCTGATAAAGTTTTATCTAATGCAACTGCAAAAGTAGGGGATAAATTAGTTATAACTAAACCTATAGGAGTGGGAATATTAAATACTGCTATGAAAGAAGGTTTAGTAGATGAAGAAACTTCTAAAATCGTAGTTGAAACTATGGTTCATTTAAATAAATATGCAGCTATGAGCTTTGATAATATAAAGGTAAACTCAGTTACAGATATAACAGGATTTGGACTTTTAGGACATGCATTAGAGATGGCAAAAGCATCAGAAGTTAGTATAGAACTAAATGCTAATGAGATTCCTATATTAAATGGTGCTATTGACATGGCTAAAATGGGAATAATACCAGCTGGTATGTATAGAAATAAACAATATATATCAAGTGATGTTAAATTAGAAAACATAGAAGAAGCTATGGAAGATATATTATATGACCCTCAGACATCAGGAGGATTACTTATATCTGTAGATAGTAATACAGCAGATATATTAGTAGAAGATATGAAAAAGAATGGGTCTATAGAAGCTAAAATAATAGGAACTGTTGTAGATAAAAACGAAAAGTATATAACAGTAAAGTAATGACTTAAGGGGAGAGGAACTTTAATGAATAAAAGAGAATTATTTGCTCAATTACCTTCAGTAGATGAGATGTTAAACCAAGAAATGATAATAAATGCGTTAAATGAATATCCAAGAAATATTTTACTTGAAGGTATAAGAGAATCTATAGAAGAAAAAAGAAGAGAAATAGTAGAACTAAAAGAGGAAAATTTTGATAAGTTTGATATAACTATAGATGAAGTAGTGAGAAATACAATTAATAAATGTAATTTAAAATACTCATTATCATTAAAGAAAGTGATAAATGCTACAGGAACAGTACTTCATACAAATCTAGGAAGATCACTTCTTAGTGAAAGTATAAAAGATGAGCTTTGGGAAGCGGCATCTAGATATTCAAACTTAGAGTATGATATAGACAAAGGTCAAAGGGGTTCAAGATATACCCATTTAACAGATACTATAAAACGATTGACTGGGGCTGAAGATGTATTAGTAGTTAACAATAATGCAGCGGCTGTACTACTGGTATTAAGCACTATGGCAAAAGGTGGGGAAGCTATAGTATCTAGAGGTGAGTTAGTTGAAGTTGGTGGTTCTTTTAGGATACCTAGCATAATGTCGTTAAGTGGAGCTGATCTAGTTGAAGTTGGGTCAACTAATAAAACTCATTTAAAAGATTATGAAGAAGCAATAAATGAAAATACTAAAGTTCTTATGAAAGTTCACACAAGTAATTATAGAATACTTGGATTTACACAAAGTGTGGATGTAGATGAATTATGTGAACTAGGCAAAAAACATGATTTACCTGTAATTGAGGATTTAGGTAGTGGTGTTTTCTTAGATATATCTAAGTATGGATTAAGTTATGAGCCAACAGTATTAGATTCTATTAGAAAAGGTGCAGATGTAGTTACTTTTAGTGGAGATAAGATGCTAGGTGGGCCTCAAGCAGGTATTATAGTTGGTAAAAAAGAATATATTGAAAAAATGAAAAAGAATCAACTTACAAGAGCTTTAAGAGTAGATAAACTAACTATATGTGCGTTAGAAGCTACATTAAGAATGTATTTAGACGAAGAAAAAGCAAGAAAAGAAATTCCAACATTAAAAATGTTAACTTATACAATGAATGAATTAGAAGAAAAAGCTAATAACTTATATGAAAAAATAAAACATTTAGATAAATATGCAAATATAACAATTGAAGATGGGTTATCTCAAGTTGGAGGGGGCTCTATGCCTTTAGAGACTATAGATTCTAAAGTTATATCTATAACTCCTAAAAATATAAATGTTTCAACATTAGAAAAGAAACTTAGATTAAGTGATGCTCATATTATAGCTAGAGTATATGATGATAAGTATGTATTAGATTCAAGAACTATATTTGAAGATGAATTTGAAATTGTAAAAAATGAATTAGAAAAAGCTTTAATAGGAGGTTAAACATGAAAAACGCAATAATAGGAACGGCTGGACATATAGACCACGGTAAAACCACTCTTATAAAAGCACTTACAGGAAGAGAAACAGACACATTAGCTGAAGAAAAGAAAAGAGGTATATCTATAAATTTAGGATTTACCTACTTTGACTTACCAAGTAATAAAAGAGCAGGGATTGTAGATGTTCCAGGACATGAAAAGTTTATAAAAAACATGTTAGCAGGAGCATCTGGACTTGATATGGTTTTATTAGTTGTTGCGGCTGATGAAGGGGTTATGCCTCAAACTGTAGAACATATGGATATTTTAACATTTTTAAATATAAAAAAAGGAATGATAGTATTAACTAAAAGTGATACTGTGGAAGAAGACTTCAGAGAGTTAGTAAAAGAGGATATAAGAGAAAAAGTTAAGGGAACATTTTTAGAAGATGCAGAAATTATAGAAGTAGACTCTATATCTAAAAAAGGGTTAGATAATCTTATCAATAAAATTGATAAAATGACTGATGAAATAGAAGATAAAAACTTAGAAACTCCAGCTAGACTTAATATAGATAGAGTATTTTCTATAAAAGGATTTGGTACAGTTGTAACAGGGACTTTAATAGAAGGTAAAATAAGTATAGACGATGATCTAGTAATATACCCAAAAGAGCTTAAAACAAAGATAAGAAGCATACAAGTTCATGGAGAGGGTGTTGAAACAGCTTATGCTGGGCAAAGAACAGCTATAAACATATCTAATGTTAAGGTTGAAGAGATTAACAGAGGAGATGTGTTAGCATCACCTCATTCACTAGAAGAAGCAATGATGTTAGATGTTAGATTAAGTGTTGTTAAACATACAGATGCAGGACTTAAACACTGGGATAGATTAAGACTTTACCATGGTACTAGAGAAATACTTTGTAGAGCAGTACCTTTAGAGGTAGAAGAAATAATGCCAGGAGAAAGTGGTTTAGTTCAACTTAGACTTGAAGAAAGTATAGTTGCCAAAAAAGGAGATAAGTTTGTCGTTAGAAGATATTCTCCTATGGAAACAATAGGTGGAGGTATAGTTATAGATACTAACCCAAGAAAACATAAGAGATTTGATACTAACATAATAGAAGCTCTTAAAATAAAGGAAAAAGGAGAGCTTTCAGATATATTAGAAGCTTATTTAAAAAATAACTCTAGAAACTATCCTAATATAAAAGAAATTATGAGCTATAGTGGAGAGAGTGAAGATAATATAAAGAAATCATTAGAAAAGCTTATTGGACAAGATAAAGTTATATGTATAAACAATATGTACATGCACATAAACCAATACAACACATTAAAAGAAAAAGCAGAAAGTGAACTTCAAGCATACCATAAGAAATTTAGATTAAGAGAGGGTATGTTAAAAGAAGAAGTTAGATCTAAAGTTGAAAGTAAATTTAAAACAAGAGATTTTGATGTTTTACTAGATTTATTTATAAATGATGATCTTATAAAAGTTAATGGAAATTTTGTTTCGCTAAAGAAATTTAATGTTGTATTTAACGAAAAGCAAATAAAAATAAAAAATGAGATAGAGAAAATATTAAACAATGCAGGCTTAAATAATATTTATGCAATTGAAGATATAACTAATAATAAAAAAGAATATGAAGAAGTATTGGAATCTTTAATAGGAAATACTGTTGTAAAAATTGAGGATAGTTATTTAATGTCTTCAAAAGTATACAATGATGCTAAAGAAAAGCTTATAAAGTATTTAGAAGAAAATAAAGAAATAACTTTAGGTGATTATAGAGATTTAGTTAATTCAAGTAGAAAAAACTGTATGATAATATTAGAAGATTTTGATAGAAATAAGATTACAAAAAGAGTTGAAAATAAAAGAGTATTATTTTAAAAAAAGTAAGTAGTGGTGGCTTACTTGATATGTAGTTGTTTTCTTTGCACAAAGACCTAAAAATCTCGGTCTTTAAGTGCTTCGAAAACAATTACATATCAAGCTTTGCCTGACTACTTACTTTTTTTAATTTTGGATGGTGAAGGTTGAGTCTTTAAGATTAAATGAATCTTTAAGACCTGGAGTTAGGTATATTTTTTTATCTTTTGTTATAAATATTGCTTCTGTGTTTGGTAGAGATTCTATTAATTTAAGTCCTTCTTCAGTTCCAAGTGAAAAAGCTGTAGTAGATAGTGCGTCGCAATTCATTGAATTGTTTGAGACTATAGTTACACTACTAAGTTCATTTTCAACAGGATACCCAGTTTTGGGGCTTAATATATGGTGATAAATTTTCCCGTTTTTTTCTATATATCTTTCATAAATTCCTGATGTAACTACTGAGTTATCTGTTGTTGATATGCTTCCTATCGCATTTCCTCTAGGCTTAGTTGGATCTTGAACTCCTATATTAAACTTATTTTTACCATCCTTAGATCCAATTGTAAAAATGTTTCCCCCTAGATTTACTATAGATCCTTCAATTTTTTGTTTTTTAAGATATTCAACTACTTTATCAGCAGCATAACCTTTAGCAATTCCCCCTAAGTCTAACTTTGTACCTTTGTGTTTTAGCATTACGCTATTATTTTTCTCATCTAAAATTATGTTTTTATAATTTATCGTAGGTAAAACTGAATTTATTTCATCTTGGCTAGGAACTCTAGCTTTTTCATTTCCTATATTCCATAGTTGAACTAATGAACCAACTGAAACATCAAAATGCCCATCTGATAAATCTGAAAAGTGCAGAGCTGTTTTTATAACTTTAAAAGTATCTGGAGATACTTTAGTATAAGACTTACCAGCATTTTCATTAATTTTATAAATATCACTAGATAATGTAGATGGATTCATTTTATTATCTATGTCTTTTATTATATTTTCACAATTATTTAAAATATCATTAGCTTCTTTTTCATTAGATTTAGTGTATAGTGTAACTTCATTAACAGTACCTAGGTAATACATAGTTTTTGAATATGTATTAATTTTTTGCCTAAAGATTAAAAATGAAAATATAGCTAAAATTGATAAAATTGCTATATAAAGTATAAGTTTTTTATTTTTCATGCTGTTTCCCCTTTATATTTATGATATATTTAATTATATTATAAATGCTTGGAGGATAAAAATGAAGAAAAACGATTTTTTTCTTATTTTATCAGTTTTAATCATAATAGGAATTTGGATAAGTTTTAGTTTTTTCAAAAACCAAGATAAAAGTGAAAAAATAGTTATATATTTAGATAATAAAGTATATAAAGAAATTCCTATTGATGCAACTGAAGACATAACTATAAAAACAGATTCTGGATTTAACAAGATTAAAATTCATGATAAAGGTGTTGAAGTCGTAGATGCATCGTGCCCAGACAAAGTATGTGTGAAAACTGGATTTATAGATAAGTCTAATAAAAATATAGTATGTATACCTAATAAGGTAAGTATAAAAATAATCAGTAATGAAAAAAATGATATAGACACAATAGCAAATTAAAAGTAGGTGAAGAAATGGTTAACATAGGAAACGATTGGGATGAAATATTAAAAGGTGAATTTGAAAAACCATATTATTTGAAATTAAGAGAGTTTTTAAAAGAGGAATATAAAAATAATATTATATATCCTGATATGCATGACATATTTAATGCATTGAAATATACATCATACAAAGATACTAAAGTACTAATCTTGGGTCAAGATCCTTATCATGGAGAAAATCAAGCTCATGGGCTTGCATTTTCGGTAAAGCCTGGGGTAAAAACACCTCCGTCTTTATTAAATATGTACAAGGAATTAAATTCAGAATTTGAATGCTTTATACCTAATAATGGATTTTTAGTTCCTTGGACAAAACAAGGTATATTACTATTAAATACAGCTCTTACAGTTAGAGCTCATGAAGCAAACTCTCATAAAGGAAAAGGATGGGAGACTTTTACAGATCATATAATAGAGACATTAAACTTAAGAGAAGATCCTGTAATATTTGTCCTATGGGGAAATAATGCTAGAAGCAAGAAAAAGTTAATAGACGCAAATAAACATTACATAATAGAATCTGCACATCCAAGTCCACTATCAGCTAGTAGAGGATTTTTTGGATCTAAACCATTTTCTCAGGTTAATGATATCTTAATTAAATTAGGAAAAGAGCCTATAGACTGGCAAATTCCAAATATATAAAATATATAATAAAAATAAAATCCTTTTAATATGTGAAAGGATTTTATTTTTTAAGGTTAAAAAAATTAAAATTCACAAAAATTAAAGTTAAATTATATAGAAAATTGTAAAAATATGAAAATGTTTGCTAAAAACAGTTGCATCAAAAAAATATATATGGTAATATAAGTTTGTAAGTGAGAGGACATCCCATATGGGGGTGGATGGGTGCTGGTGTGCCCTCTAGTCTTCAAAACTAGTATGAGGGGTTAAGAGCTTCTTGGGTGGGTTCGATTCCCACGCACTCCCGCCAATTAAATGAAAAGAACTTCTGTATAGAAGTTCTTTTTTTGCTTTTAATAACTTAATTATCTGCAAGGTTTTCTTTTTGACTCATTGTAAATTGTTTAAGGTCATTATCCCATATATATAATTCTTTTGAAACGTCTTTAGAAAAGGAATTATCATTTGATGAGATTGTTGAGACATATAGTATTTGGGGAGGGTAGTCGTCTAGAAAGTCCATACTTCCAGATACTTTGATTTTATCATTGCTTTTTAAATCTATTTTTTCGAAATATAGATCTTTTTTTAGTTTAGATGAATACTTAAGTCCTTCTTGATAAAATATCTCTATAAATTTTTTATCATTTGAGTATGTAGTTTCATCTTCACAATTTTGCTCAACTACTAAAAAATCTTTATAAAAATAAAATTCATTTATATCGTCTAAATTATCTACAATTGAATCAAATGAGTAAGTATTATCTTTATTTTTTACATAAAATGATATAAAAGATTTATTTTGAGGCAATCTTATAGAGAATGCTATATAGTTATTTGGACCATTTTCTAAATTTTTATGAATATCGAGTTGCATATAATCTATATATCTTATAAAATCTTCTTTATTAGTATCTTTTAAAATCTGAACAATCAAATTATAATTATCGTTATTAGATAGGGATTCTATAATATCTGAATGGATATTATTTTTAGAAGAACTTACGTCGAGTATTAAAAGCAGTGAAACTAATACATTTATTATAAGTATATAAAATAGAAAGTTAATTAATTTTTTCAAAGCATCACCCCTATTTGTATAATCGATATTAAATTATATTCTTGCACATGAAAAAAATTACACAAGGAGATATTTAAAGCATGAACAAAAATTTTAAAACTAGAACAGGTCTTATAATCGGAAATGAAGGAATTGAAAAATTACAAAATTCAAATGTAATTGTATTTGGAGTTGGAGGAGTAGGAAGTTTTGCTGCAGAGGCTATAGCTAGAGCCGGTGTAGGCAAGATGACTATTGTAGACTTTGATGATGTAGACATAACTAATATAAATAGACAAATACCAGCACTTCACTCAACTGTAGGAAAATATAAGGTTGATGTTATGAAAGATAGAATTTTAGATATAAACCCAAATATAGATATAAAAGCAATAAGAGCAAAATATACAGCTGAAAATAGTGAAGAAATATTATGCGAAGAATATGATTATGTTATAGATGCTATAGACATGGTTACTTCTAAAATTCATTTGATAGAAACTTGTGTTAAAAAGAATTTTAATATAATAAGTTCTATGGGTATGGGAAATAAGTTAGATCCTACAAAAATAGTAGTTACGGATATATATAAAACTCAAATGTGCCCCCTTGCTAAAGTTATGAGAAAAGAATTAAGAGATAGAAAGATAAAAAAATTAAAGGTTGTTTATTCAACAGAACAACCTGTAGAGTTAAAAGAAAAAATTATGAATGGAAAGAAAATAACTCCAGGAAGTATATCGTTTGTACCTTCAGTAGGGGGACTTACGATAGCGTCTGTAGTAGTAAATGATTTAATAAAGTAAACTAAAAAAGTGATTGTAGCTAAGTGCAAAGTGTCAAAAATTAATTCACCTTCATACAGGCTTTAAAATCTCGCCTGTAAATGGCGGTTGAATTAATCATTGACACTTTGATAAGGCTCAATCACTTTTTGTATTTACTTTACTATTTAGGTGGTGATGAGGTGGTTATGGTATTTCCGTCACTGTAAAAGGATAGGTGGCCTTGTTTATCAGTTCTGTATACTTTTGTGTTTGTTTTTGATAAATTAAGTAAAGTTTCTTTATGTGGATGTCCGTATTCATTATCATACCCACAAGATATAACTGCGACATCAGGAGTTATAGTGTTTATAAAATTTTCACCTGAAGAATTTTTACTACCATGATGAGCAACTTTTAAAAAATTTATATTACTTAAGTTAAAACTATTTAATATTTCTTGTTCATTTTCTAATGTGCAGTCACCTGTAAATAAAAATGATTTTTTACCATAGTCTAATTTGAAGACGATAGAGTTTGAATTATTATCTAAATGGGTATAAGAAGGATTTAAGACGGTTAATTTTATGTTATTGTCTAAACTTATGACATTTCCCTTTTCGAGGAATTGAGGATGAATATTTTTCATACTACAAGATTGAATTAGATTGTAATATGAATCGCTATTTACTTCTTTATTTGGAAGATAAACTTTGGAAATTTCAAATTTATCAATAACAGCATCTAAACTTCCTATATGGTCAGTATCTGGATGAGTAGCTATAACTAAATCTATATTTTTAACTTTTTTAGATTTTAAAAACTTTTTTATAATAAGAGAGCTATCTTCATCTCCTCCATCAACTAATATGTTAGTTTTATTTGGAGTTTGAATTAAGATACTGTCACCTTGACCTACATCTATTATATGTACTGATAGGAGCGTTTTTTTGCCACAACCAACCAAAAGTGTTATTATAATAAATGTTAAACATATGATTTTTTTCATTAAATACTCCAATCATTACCTGTTTATATTGAATAAATAAAGATAATATTAATAAATAAAAACATTATTTATTAGTTTAGACTTTAAACTTAAAATTAATTCAAATAAGCGGTAAAGTTGGGTATATAAATTAATATATAAGCATCAAAAGGAGAGTTATTTATGATTTTTAAAGAAATTGATATAAATGCATATGAGGAATTAAAACCTTTTTTCCATCATGTTGATTACGAAGCATGTGAATATTGTTTTACTACTTTATATATGTGGAGACATGTTTATAAAACTAGTTATTATGTAAATGATGATTTTGCATTAATTGTTGGAGAATATGAAGGAGATAGATTTTCAGTACTTCCATTAGCAAAAAAAGATAAAATACATGAAGCTTTAGAGTTTATGGTTGATTACTTTAAACATGAAGATCATCAAATTTATTTAAGAGCTGTTACAAAAGAAGTTGTTGAATTACTTCAAAAAGATTATCCAGGGAAGTTTAAATATATAGAAGAGAGAGATTACTTTGACTATGTATATGATGCTGAGGCTCTAAGAACATTAAAGGGAAGAAAGAATCAAAAGAAAAGAAATCATCTAAATTATTTCTTAAAAGAATATGAAGGAAGATTTGAATATAAGAAATTAGGAAAAAAAGAGTTTGGGGATTGTATAGAACTTTTAAGAGCTTGGGCTAGTAACAAAGCTGAACAAGGCGATGTAGATGATGGAATAGACGATGAATTTATAGGAATTAAAAAAATATTTGATAATTACGATGTATTAGAAGAAGAAGTTAAAGTAGCTGGAGTATATATAGATAATAAGTTAGAAGCATTTACTATAGGTGAATATATAAATGAGGATATGGCACTTATTCATATTGAAAAAGCTAATCCAGAAATCAGAGGGTTATACCAATATATAAATCAACAATTTTTAGTACATGAATTTGAAAATGTAGAGTTTGTAAATAGAGAAGAAGACCTAGGGATTGAAGGGCTTAGAAAAGCTAAGCTTTCATATCATCCATGCAAATTTGTAGAAAAGTATACGGTTATGGAGGCATAAAATGGATATAAGATATGCTAAGGGTGAAGATTTAGAGGACTTAAAAGATATTTGGAATTATTGCTTTGGAGATGAAGAATCATTTGTTGACTACTATTTTAACAATAAGTATAAGCCGGAAAATACTGTAATTGTTAAAGAAGACAACGAACTTAAATCTTCTCTTCAATTAAATCAATATAAAATAAAGTTAAATGAAAAAGTTTACGATACGTCATATGTAGTAGGCGTTTCTACGTTTCCAAATGCAAGAGGCAAAGGATACATGAAGGATATGATGGACTTTTCATTAAATGAACTTTATAAAAAAGGACAAGTAGTTTCGCTACTTATGCCTATAGACTATAGATTATATAAAAAGTATGGATATGAGCATTGTTATGATCAATTAGAATATAAACTTGACATAGATGGTTTAAAACAATTTAAAATAAATGGAGATTTTGAAAAAATAAATGAAAGTCATATAGATTATATGATTGATATTTATAACGAGTTTGTATCTAAATGTAATGGATATGTTGTTAGAGATAAATTTTATTATGAAAATTTATTTAAAGAAATAAAATGTGAAAATGGTCATATTTACATACATAAAGATAATGACTATGATGGATATATAATATATTTTCTTATGGGAGATACTATGTTTGTAAGAGAGATGTGTTATAAGAATATAAATTCTTTGAAGTCTATGTTAAAGTTTATTTTCAACCACAATACTCAATGCAAAAATATAAAAGTAATGTCTCCTATTACAGATAGTATAAGATTTATATTATCAAACTTAAAGGATAATGAGATAAGTTTAAAACCGTTTATGATGGGAAGAGTTATAAATGTTGAGGACTTTTTAAATGAAATTTATATAGAACATAAGGATTTAGATAGTGTATATATAAAAATTGATGATAATCAAATAAAAGAAAATGATAATGTTTTTGAAGTTAAGATTTTAAATAATAGAATAGTAGCTAAAAAAAGCAATAGTGAAGCTGACTTTAAATTGAGTATAAATAATTTCAGTCAAATGGCTTTTGAGTATACTGATATAAATCAAATTTTATTTGTAGAAAATATTGAGGTAACAGATAAAAATAAAAAAGCAATAGACTTACTAAATTCTATATTTGATAAAAAAGAAAATTATATAAATGAATATGTATAAGGAAAAAGTGTTTACTTTTTCCTTTTTTGATTTAAAAAATCTTATATGTACATAATTTAGAAAAGTATGTCTAGGAGATTTTTTATGAGAAGGCCAATATTTATAACGTTTTGTATAATGATAAGTATAAGCTTTATTGTTACAAGTTTTTATACAAATGAAGATTATAAAAATGATAAAAATTGTACTATAGAAATGGAAGGGCTAGTTAAAAATAAAGTAAATAAAAATAATTATGTCCAATACCAGATTGAAGATTATTTAATAAATGATTATTCTAATAAAATAGATATAAAGCCAGGTCAAATTATAAGCTTTAAAGGGGCGTTAAAAAAACATGAAAACTTTAAGGATGAAAAATTTGATTATAGTAGGTATCTAAAAAGCAAAGGGTATAAAGGGATTGTAGAAATAAATGATTATAAAATTATTGGAGATAATTTTATTTATATCAAATTGTTTAAAATAAAAGATAAAATAAGTAAAACAATAAAGTATTTATATAAAGACAAATCTAAATTTATAAATTCAATAATTTTAGGTGAAAAAGAAGGGATAGATTCAGAAGTAAATGAAATTTTTTCTAAAACTGGAGTAAGTCATATTTTAGCTTTATCAGGACTTCATGTAAGCATACTTATAACTATAATTGGATTTAGCTTTGGGAAAATAAACAATTTGCTTAAATTTGCTTTTTTAGCTTTTATACTGTGGAGCTACAGTATTATGGTTGGACAATCTCCGTCCATAATAAGAGCTATAGTTTGCAGCTTGATATCTTATTTGGCAATTTTTGTAGAAAAAAGGTCAGATAGTATAAATAACCTGTCTATTGTAGGTATTTCCTTAATAATAAATAATCCTTATGTGATTTATAATATAAGTTTCCAATTGTCTTTTCTTGCAACATTGTCTATAATATACTTCTATGGTTATATAAATGGAAAAATAAAAGTTAAGACCGTATCTCTTACTTTAGCGGCTAATATATTAACATCTCCAATAGTATATTTATATTTTAAAAATATATCTATTGTATGTATAGTTAGTAATATAGTAGTTGTACCACTTTTAAGTATAATTATATACATTAGCATTTTAAGTGCTATAGTATTGCCGTTTAGTTTAATTTTAACTAAAATAATGGTTGGGATTAACACAAGTATAATTGATTTTATATATATGACATTAGAATTTTTATATAATATAAATGGAAGCTTTATTGAATTTGAAAATTCTAATGAAATTTTAGTTATTGTATATTACATTTTAGTAGGAATTTTTATGATATATAAAGAAATAAAAACGATAAAGGAGCAAAGAAATGAATTACAAGGATATCATCAAGAGCATGAACAACAACGAATTTAAAAATGTATATCTTTTTTATGGAAGAGAGTTTTATTTAATAGAAAATGTAATCAAAACTTGTAAAAAAAGTTTGAATGAAAGTATGATAGATTTTAACCTAGATATCCTTGATGGAAAAGAACTGACATTAGATCAAATTTTAAGCAATGCAGAAACACTTCCATTTATGGATGAGAGGAAAATTTTAATAATAAAAGATTTTGAATTACTAAAGGGAAAGAAAAAAAACTTTTCAGATAGTGATGAAAGTGAGCTTATAGAATATATTGAAAAAGTACCTAGCACAACGGTTATAGTTTTCTTAGTTTATGGAGATGTAGATAAAAGAAAAAGTTTAGTTAAAAAAATCAACAAAGTTGGAATAGTTAATCATTGCGATAAGTTAAGTGATATGGATTTATTCAAATGGGTAAAGAATAGATTCAAGCAAAATGAAGTATATATAAATGATTCTGAAATCATGTATTTTATAGAGCAAGAAGGATATAGAGATAAAAACAGTGAAAAGACATTATCTGATTTACAAAACGAAATAAATAAAATAGCTTCATTTGTAGGCAAAGGAAATAATGTAACAAAAGCTATTATTGATAAATTATCTCAAAAGAAAGTTGAAAATGATATATTTAAACTAATTGATGAGATTGGAAATAAAAATTCATCACATGCAATGAAAATAGTAACGGATATGATTTTAGAAGGGGAATCTGTTCTTGGTATATTTGCTATGGTTTCAAAGCAATTTAAATTAGTAATGCAGGCAAGGCAATTACAAAACCAAGGGTATTCATCTAAAGTTATAGCTGAAAAACTATCAGCACATCCATTTGTAGTTACTAAGGCTTTAAAACAGGGGAGACTATTTGCTGATGAAGCTGTAGTTGATATGTTAAATTTTATATTAGAAAGTGATTTTAAAATAAAGAATGGACTAATGAAAGATAATTTAGCGGTAGAGATACTTGTAAGCAAGTATTGTCAATAAGGAATTGTTCAAAAGATTTAATATGTAGTTAGTTTTAGTATTGTTTAAAAATTTATCCATATGAAACTTTGAAGATAATTAAAGTATAGGGTAAATTCTTAAATAATACTTAACTAGTTTACTATTAATCTAGAATTTGAATAATTCCTTATTTTTTATGCTTAAGGAAATTATACTTAATTAAATTTTGTTGGTAACTTATGTAACATAGTGATACCAATGTTTTGGTGAAAGTAAAAAATGACATCTTGAGCAACGGACGGAGTCGTTGGCGACATGAGAGAAGCAAATTTTTTATATGTAGTTTTAAATAAACAGAAAAAGACCCTTGATTAAAATCAAGGGTCAATATCTATTTTAAACGGGAATTAAGCGTTCATTCCGTTTAACTTTTGAGCTAACTTAGCTACTTTTCTAGCTGCAGCGTTCTTGTGTATAGTTCCTTTAGAAGCTACTTGAGATATTCTCTTTTGAGCGTATTGGAATCTAGCAGCAGCCTCTTCTCTGTTTCCTGCAGTAACAGCTTCTTCGAACTTTCTTATTGCAGTTTTTATTTGAGATTTTCTAGCTCTGTTTAAAGCAGTTTTCTTCTCGATAACTTTTATTCTTTTCTTTGCTGATTTTATGTTTGCCATCTGGTTCACCCCCTCGTGAGTAGTTTATATTATTCATCGTCAACATATTAGATTTTAACAGAAATAAATCTAAAAATCAAGGATAATTATTATTAACTTTTTTAATATCTTTCCATTTGACTTTTTAGATTATAACCCAAATCAAAATATTTTACAACCTACAAATTAATTATTCTAAAAAAAATTAAATTAAATTTATTTGGTTATAAAATTATAAAATTTGTTAACAATGTTTAGTATGATTAAATTTAAACTTTTAAAATGGAGGAAGTTTTATGATAAGTTTAAGAACTGATTTAGCTCTAGAAGCTAGAGAAATATATGAACAAGGTAATGATGGAAGTAATATACCTGGAGTTAAAATAGATACAAAAGAATTAGATGATTGTATTGTAACTAAAGTTGAAGTATTAGATGAACAAGGCTCTCAAATTATGAACAAGGGGATAGGGATTTACACGACTATAGAAAGTAAGTTAATGAAATATGATGATGATGAATCTAGAGAGCAGGTAACTGAATATTTAAAAGATGAACTAATAGATATACTTGGAACTGATAAAACTAAAAAGACATTAGTTATAGGGCTTGGTAACTGGAATATAACATCAGATGCATTAGGACCGAAAGCTGTTTCTAAAACTCTAGTAACTAGACATATATTTAAAAACTACAACAAAGAATATGATGATGATTTTACAGAAGTTGCAGGTCTTAGTCCTGGGGTAATGGGAATTACAGGTATAGAGACAAGCGAGATTGTAAAATCAATAGTTGATATGATAAAGCCTGATAGAGTTATAGCAATAGATGCCTTAGCTTCAAGAAAAATGGAGAGAGTAAACTCTACGATACAAATTTCAACAGCTGGAATTTCACCTGGAGGAGGGGTTGGTAATAAACGAAAAGCATTAAATAAAGACTATTTAGGGGTAGATGTAATAGCGATAGGAGTTCCAACAGTAGTTGATGCTGCAACATTAACTAGTGATGTACTTGACCTTGCAATTGATAATCTTATGGAACAATCCAAAGAAAGCAAAGATTTTTACAACATGCTAAAACAGTTAAAAGAAGAAGAAAAATATCATTTTATAAGAGAATCATTAGAACCATATGATAAGAATTTAATAGTTACACCAAAAGATATAGATGATACGATTGAAAATCTAGCAGTAATAATAAGCGAAGGCTTAAATAGATCGCTTCATCCTGGGAGAATTGTAAATTAAGGAGGATATAATATGAGAAGAAAAGTTGCTAGTTTGAGCATTTTAACCTGTGTTATATGTGGGTTATGTTTTAAAACATCGTATGCACTAAATGAAGATGAGTTTTTAAAATTTCTTATAAATACAAGTTATCCAGAGACTAAGGTAGATACACCTAAATCTGAAAATGAAAAGGAAGCAAGTAAAGCGGAAAATAAATCAGAAAAAAAATCTACAAATAAAGAAGATGAATTTGTAAAGATGTATGTAGGAGAAGAAAATGTTCCTAAAGTTGAGGATTCATCCAAAAAAGAAAAAACTACAGAGACGGCATCTACAAGTAGCAAATATGTAGATAATGTATTAGCGACAAAAGATCAACCTCAAATTCTTATATATCATACTCATGGAGGAGAAACTTATGTAAATTCTCCAACTGGAAATTATCACTCTTATGATAAAGAAAATGCTACCCTTGAAATTGGAGCACTTTTAACTCAAGAATTAGATAAAAGAGGAAGATCTGTAGTTCACAATACTACTTACCATGATATGCCGGAGTTTACAGGTGCATATAGTAGAAGTTTAAAAACTATAGAAACAATGAAGGCAAAATATAAAAGCATTGATGTAATAATAGATTTACATAGAGATGGTAGAGATATAGCAAGTGAAAAAGCTAAGAAAGATTTCCATGATGCATGTACAACTAAAATAAATGGAGAAAATGTTGCTAAATTTTTATTTGTTGTAGGTGAAAAGAGTGAGAACTATTCTAACAATTTACAATTAGCAAAAGAAATTACAGCATTTGCTGAAAGTAAATACCCAGGAATAACAAGACCAGTAGTTAAAAAGCCAAAAGCAAAATTCAATCAATATAAGTCAGATAAGCCATTGTTACTAGAAGTAGGAGGAAATGCAAACACTATAGAAGAAGCACAAGCATCAGTTAAATATATTGCAGAAGTAATAGATGAATTTTTAAAAGAAAAAGGTATGTAGGATAAAACTATGAGCCGAATAGAACGTAAAAAAGAGGAAAAGATTAAAAAGCTATCTAGAAGGCCTATATATAGAGGAATGTTTATATTAACTATGGTTTGTGTAATAAGTGTATGCATATTTTTAGTGGATAAAGAGGCTACACTTATGATAGGAAAGATAGATAAGTACAACATAGAAGTTTTTATAGAAAACTTAAATGGTTCATTTATGAAAACTGTAAAAGATGTAGAAGAAAAAATAAGCAAACTTAATAATTTAAGATAAATTAGGGTTATCGATACGATAGCCCTAATATTATTTTAAGAACCTTTGTTTAAATTGTTGTATCAATATTTACATAATTGCGGATATATTATAAAATAAAAGTTATGATAATAATAAAAAGGAGGAATAAAAGGTGGACAGCAAACAAAGTAGAACGAGAAATTTTAGTATAATAGCGCATATAGACCATGGAAAGTCTACCTTAGCAGATAGATTAATTCAACATACAGGACTTGTTAGTGAAAGAGAGATGAAAGATCAGTTATTAGATAACATGGATCTTGAAAGAGAAAGAGGAATCACTATAAAGCTTCAAAATATTAGATTAGTTTATAAGGCTAAGGACGGACAAGAGTATTACTTAAACTTAATAGATACTCCAGGACATGTAGACTTCAACTATGAGGTTTCAAGAAGTTTAGCAGCTTGTGAAGGGGCATTACTTGTAGTAGATGCAGCTCAAGGTGTTGAAGCTCAGACATTAGCAAATGTTTATCTAGCAATAGATCAAGATTTAGAAATATTACCAGTTATAAATAAAATAGATTTACCAAGTGCAAGACCAGATGAAATAAAAACAGAAATAGAAGATATAATAGGGCTTGATGCAAGTGAAGCTCCACTTATATCAGCTAAAAGTGGATTAAACATAGAAGATGTACTAGAAGCTATAGTTAAAAATGTTCCAGCACCACAAGGTGATAAAGAAGCTCCTTTAAAAGCATTAATATTTGACTCATATTATGATGCATATAAAGGGGTTGTAGCATACGTTAGAGTATATGAGGGAACAGTTAAAAAAGGTATGACTATAAAAATGATGAACACTAATAAAAAGTTTGAAGTAACTGAAGTTGGTGTTATGGCTCCAGGACAAAGAGAGTTAGATGAGTTAAGTGCTGGAGATGTTGGATACATTGCAGCTAGTATAAAAGATATAAGAAGTTGTTGTGTCGGAGATACAATAACTGATGCTAACAACCCAACTGAAAATTCAATGCCAGGATATAAAAAGGCTACTCCAATGGTTTATTGTGGTATATACCCAGGTGAAGGAGAAAAGTACGAAAACGTAAGAGATGCTTTAGAGAAGCTACAAGTTAATGATGCAGCTCTTGAATTTGAAGCTGAAAGTTCAGCAGCATTAGGATTTGGATTTAGATGTGGATTCTTAGGACTATTACATATGGAGATAATCCAGGAGAGATTAGAAAGAGAATTCGATTTAGACATAATAACTACAGCACCATCTGTTATATATAAAGTAACAAAAACTGATGGGGAATTAGTTATGGTACAAAATCCAGCTAACTTACCAGAACGTGATGAGATACAAATGATAGAAGAGCCGATGGTAAAAGGTGACATAATAGTTCCTAAAGACTATGTAGGTACAGTTATGGAACTTTGCCAAGAGAGACGTGGAGATATGATAAATATGGAATACATAGATGAAAAAAGAGTAATGCTTCACTATGATCTTCCACTTAATGAAGTTGTTTATGATTTCTTCGATGCTCTAAAGTCTAGAACAAGAGGATATGGATCATTAGATTACGAGTTAAAGGATTATGTTCCTTCTAAGCTTGTAAAATTAGATATATTAATAAACAAAGAACAAGTTGACGCACTTAGCTTTATAGTTCATGAAAGTAAAGCTTACTCAAGAGGGAAGTCAATGTGTGAAAAATTAAAAGGTGAAATACCTAGACATCAATTCCCAGTACCTATACAAGCTGCAGTTGGTAATAAGGTAATGGCTAGAGAAACTATAAGTGCACTTAGAAAAGACGTTCTTGCTAAGTGTTACGGTGGAGATATATCACGTAAAAAGAAACTTCTTGAAAAACAAAAAGAAGGTAAGAAACGTATGAGACAAATTGGATCTGTAGAAGTTCCACAAAAAGCGTTCATGTCTGTATTAAAATTAGATAGCTAATTATTATAAAATGAAGGGAATTTTCCCTTCATTTTTTTTGTAGAAATAATCAAAAAATGTAGAAAATTTAGTATAAAAACTAACCAAAATTTAATAAAATAATGAGGTAATGGTTATCCTAAATTATAAAATAAATAAATTTATTTAAACTACCGTAAAAAAAAAAATAAAAGTGTCGAAATGTATTGTTATTTATAAAAAAATGTAGTAATATTCATATTGGACATTTTAATAAAGCAAAAATATAAGGAGGAAAACGATGAGCAACAAGGGACTTCAAAAAACTTTAGGTTTTTCGGCAGCGCTTTCTACAGTTGTTGGTATGGTTATAGGTGGAGGGGTATTCTTTAAACCTCAAGCTATATATTCAGCAACAGGTGGAGCACCAGGATTAGGTATGTTAGCATGGGTTATAGCTGGTGTTATAACAATAGCAGCTGGACTTACAGCAGCAGAGGTATCTGCAGCAATACCAAAAACTGGTGGTATGATGATATATATCAAAGAGATATATGGAGACAGATTAGGATTTTTAACAGGGTGGATGCAAGCGGTATTATTCTTCCCGGCGACAGCGGCAGCATTAGGTGTAATATTTGCTCAACAAGCAGCTACTTTAATAGGTCAAAGTGAGACTAATATGGCAGTTGTATTACCAATAGCATTAGGAATTATATTATTTTTAGCAGTTTTAAACACAGTAGGATCTAAATTAGGTGGAACAATACAAACTGTAGCAACTATATGTAAATTAATACCATTAGCTGTTATAATAGTATTCGGATTTATAAATGGATCAGGAGATAACTCAATAACAACTCCATTCATAGGTGAAAACTTATCTATGGGAGCTGTTTTAGGTCAAGTTTTAATAGCAGCATTATTCGCATATGATGGATGGATAAATGTTGGATCTATAGCAGGAGAAATGAAAAACCCAGGTAAAGACTTACCAAAAGCTATAGTTGGTGGTTTATCAATAGTTATGGCTGTTTATGTAGTTATAAACTTAGCTTACTTATGGGTTGTACCAGCTAGTGAAATGGCAACAGTAAGTGCTCCAGCATCATTAGTTGCAGAAAGAATATTTGGACCAATGGGTGGTAAAATAGTAACAGTTGGTATATTAATATCTGTATTCGGTGGATTAAATGGATACTTATTAACTGGACCTAGAGTATCTTACGCATTAGCTTGTGAAGGTACATTACCAGGAAGTAAAGCATTATGTAAGTTAAATAAAGGTGGAGTTCCAGCAAATGCAATATTCTTAATGGCAATACTTGCTTGTTTATATGCATTATCAGGACAATTCAACTTATTAACAGATTTAACAATATTCATAATATGGGTATTCTATGTATTAACTTTCATAGGAGTAATGAAGTTAAGAAAAGATCAACCAAACTTAGAAAGACCATACAGAGTGCCTTTATACCCAATAATACCATTAATAGCAATAGCTGGTGGATTATTCGTTATAGTTAACCAATTAATGAATAATACTTTAGTAGCTGCTGGTGGATTAATAGTTACGGCTATAGGGTTACCAGTTTACTCAGTAATGTCAAAAAAACAAAAAAATAATTAATTAATTATTTAAAAATAGATAAAAAAGAGATAGTAATTTTACTATCTCTTTTTTGTATTTAAGAAAATTATTACTTGGTTTATATAGAAATTCAATAAAGGAATGTTTTATGTGAATTTTAGATGAATAAGATTAGAATAGTTATGTTTTGAGGTATAATATATATAATTATATTTAAATATTAAGGAGTAATTATGTTAGGACTATATATACATGTGCCGTTTTGCGCGCAAAAATGTTATTACTGTGATTTTAACTCGTATAAAATTAATAGTAATCAAAAGAAAGAATATCTAATAAATATAGAAAGAGAAATGAAATTTTATAAAGGTGAATTTAAGGACAAGTGTTTTGATACAGTATTCTTTGGAGGAGGAACTCCAAGCATTTTAACTGTAGATGAACTGAAAGAACTTGTTAATAATATAAATGAGAATTTTAATATAAAAAAAGACGCAGAAATAACTATTGAATGTAATCCAGGAACAATAAATAGAGAAAAGCTTGAAGCTATGAAAAAAATGGGTATAAATAGATTGAGTATAGGGCTTCAAACTACTCAAAATTATCATTTAAAATCTATAGGAAGAATACATACATATGAAGAATTTGAGAAAAACTATTACGATGCATTAGATATAGGATTTAAAAATATAAATATAGATTTAATGTATGCGCTTCCAAACCAAAAAACTCAAGAATGGAAAGATACATTGGATAAAATTATAAAGTTAAATCCGTCACACATATCTGCGTATTCACTTATATTAGAAGAGGGAACGAAGTTATATGATATGTATCAAAATAAAGAATTTGAATTACTAGATGAAGATACAGATATAAATATGTATAACTATACAATCGATACTTTAAAAAGACATGGATATAACCAGTATGAAATATCTAATTATTCAAAAGAAGATTTAGAGTGTAAACATAATATTATATATTGGAAGTGTGACAACTATTTAGGGTTAGGTCCAGGAGCGTCAGGATTTATAGGGGATAGTAGATATTCAAATATAGAAGACATATGTGAATACAATAAGTGTATTATGCAAAATATAAGGCCTGTTAGTGAAGAAATAGAATTAACGAAAAAAGATAAGATAGAGGAATTTATATTTATGGGACTTAGAATGAATGAAGGCATAAATATAGATGTATTTAAAGAAAGATTTGATACAGATTTTTATGATATATATCAAGAAGTCATGGATAAGCTTATAAAAAGAGAGCTTGTTAGATTTGACGGAAAAAACATTTCTCTTACTCAAAAAGGAAGAGAAATTTCTAATAGTGTGTTCATAGAATTTTTAAATTAATCAAAAAGTGTTGACAAAGCAAATTTAAAGTGATATAAAATATATATAATCTTTTAGCACTCCAACTAAATGAGTGCTAACAAAAGAGGAGGCTTTGGATTATATGGAATTAAATGAAAGAAAACTAAATATCCTTAAAGCTATTGTTAAAGATTATATAGAAACTGCAGAAGCTGTAGGGTCTAGAACTCTTTCTAAAAAGTATGAGCTAGGAGTTAGTGCAGCTACTATAAGAAATGAAATGGCTGACCTAGAAGAATTAGGATATTTGATTCAACCTCATACCTCCTCAGGGAGAATTCCTTCAGAAAAAGGATATAAGTTATATGTTGATTCTTTAATGAGTACATGTGAATTAAATGATATTGAAAAGCATTTAATAGAAGAGTCAATAAACCAAAACATGAATTATATGAAAGATTTGATACATGAAACATCTAAGTTGATATCTAGGCTAACTAATTACACAACTATAGCTGTTACTAAAAATACATCAAATATTCAAGTTATAAAACATGTTCAATTGGTTGGATTAGATGAAAAAAGTATGGTTTTAATAATAGTTACAGAAAAAGGTGAAATAAAAAATACTATTATATCAACCAATATACAGATTGATCAATCTAAACTTAATTTAATTTCTGATAATCTTACTAAGAAGCTTTCAGGAAAAAATATAACTGAAATTGATGAAGATTTTCTAAACTATATAAAATATGAAATAACAGAAAACTCTTTATTTATTGATAAGCTTATTGATGCACTAAACTTCGATTTTGAAGAAAGCAACACAGCGATATCTTTAAGCGGGGCAACTAATATATTCAATTTTCCAGAATTTAGTGATGTTGTTAGAGCTAAAACATTTCTAAATATGCTGGAAGAGAAAGAAAATATATCGAGTATGCTTAAATCTAAAGGAATACAAAAAGAAAACCTAAATATAATTATCGGAAGCGATAATGAATGTGAGGTAGCTCAAGATTGTAGTATTATAACTGCAACTTACAATATAGATAAAAATGTAGTAGGTAAAATAAGCTTGATAGGTCCAACAAGAATGGATTATTCAAAAGTATACTCTATATTAAATTACATGGGACTACTACTAAACAAAAAATAGTTAGGGGTGTAAGTTTTGGAAAACAATATACAAGAAGAATTACAAGAAGATATAAAAGATAATGCATCAGAGGAAGTAGAAGAAGTTATCGAAGAAGCTATAGAAGAGGCTACTGAAGCTAAAGAAGTAGATGAAGCTGATGAGAAGGATAGCAAGATAGAAGAACTTACAGATACTCTTCAAAGACTTCAAGCAGAGTACGCAAACTATAGAAGAAGAACTCAACAAGAGAAAGAAACTATGGGTGTATTTGCTAATGAAAAAATATTAAATGAATTAATACCTGTTATGGATAACATGGAAAGAGCTATGGATGCTTGTACAGATAAAGAAGATAACATGTATAAAGGCATAGATATGGTGCAAAAACAATTAAAAGCTACATTTGAAAAATTCGGACTAGAAGAAATAGAAGCTGAAGGTCAAGAATTTGATCCAAACCTACACTTAGCAGTTATGCAAGAATCAGTAGATGGAACACCAGCAAACCAAGTGGTTATGGTTTTACAAAAAGGGTATAAATTAAGTACAAAGGTGCTAAGACCATCAATGGTTAAAGTATCTTGCTAACATAGAATAAAAAAATAAAATTGAATTAATATCAATTAACATATAAATTTTTAAGGAGGATATTAAAATGGGAAAAATAATAGGAATTGACTTAGGAACAACAAACTCTTGTGTTGCAGTATTAGAAGGTGGAGAACCTCAAATAATAGCAAATAGCGAAGGAATGAGAACTACACCATCAGTAGTTGCATTTACAAAAGATGGAGAAAGAATAGTAGGAGAGCCTGCTAAAAGACAAGCAGTTACTAATGCAGATAGAACAATAATATCTATAAAAACTCACATGGGAACTGATTACAAAGTTAATATAGATGGAAAAGATTATAGTCCACAAGAAATATCAGCTATAACATTACAAAAATTAAAATCAGATGCTGAAAGCTACTTAGGGCAACCTGTAACTGAAGCTGTTATAACAGTTCCAGCATACTTTACAGATGCTCAAAGACAAGCAACTAAAGATGCAGGTAGAATAGCAGGACTTGATGTTAAGAGAATAATAAATGAGCCAACTGCAGCTGCACTTGCTTACGGTATGGATAAATTAGATCAAGAAAAGAAAATATTAGTATTTGACTTAGGTGGAGGAACATTTGACGTATCTGTACTAGAAATAGGAGATGGAACTTTTGAAGTTTTAGCTACTGCTGGTAACAACAGATTAGGTGGAGATGACTTTGACCAAGTTATAATAGATTACTTAGCTGAAGAATTCAAAAAATCTGAAGGTGTAGATTTAAGAAATGATAAAATGGCGCTTCAAAGATTAAAAGAAGCTGCTGAAAAAGCTAAAAAAGAATTATCTTCAACAATGAGTACAAATATAAACTTACCTTTCATAACAGCTACAGCTGAAGGACCAAAACATCTTAACATAGATTTATCAAGAGCTAAGTTTGATGAGTTAACAGCAAGCTTAGTAGAAAAAACTATGGAACCAACTAGAAGAGCATTACAAGATGCTGGACTTTCAACTTCTGATATAGATGATGTATTATTAGTAGGAGGATCTACAAGAATACCAGCTGTTCAAGAAGCTGTTAAGAAATTCATAGGAAAAGAACCTCACAAAGGTATAAACCCAGATGAATGTGTTGCTGCAGGTGCTGCTATACAAGGTGGAGTTTTAGCTGGAGATGTTAAAGACTTATTACTTCTAGACGTTACTCCATTATCTTTAGGAATAGAAACTATGGGTAATGTAATGACTAAGATAATAGAAAGAAATACAACAATACCAACTAAAAAATCTCAAGTATTCTCAACTGCTGCAGATAACCAAACTGCTGTTGATATACATGTTTTACAAGGTGAAAGAAGTATGTCTTTTGACAACACTACTTTAGGTAGATTCCAATTAACTGATATACCACCAGCTCCAAGAGGAATACCTCAAATAGAAGTTACTTTTGATATAGATGCTAACGGTATAGTACACGTTACAGCTAAAGATTTAGGAACAGGAAAAGAGCAAAAGGTAACTATAACTTCAGGAACTAACTTAAGTGAAGAAGAAATACAAGCAAAAGTTAAAGAAGCTGAGATGAATGCTGAAGTAGATAAACAAAAGAAAGAAAAAATAGAAGCATTAAATCAAACTGAAGCTACTATATACCAAATGGAAAAAACTTTAGCTGATGCTGGAGATAAAGTTGATGCTAATGCTAAATCTGAAGTTGAAGAAGAAATAGCTAAATTAAAAGAATTAAAAGCTAAAGAAGACGTTACAGCTGAAGAATTAAATAAAGCTTTAGAAGAATTAAACAAAAAGTTCCACAAAATAGCTGAGCAAATGTACCAACAAACTGCTCAAGATCAACAAGCACAAGGTGGAGCTGAAGAAGAAGCTAAACAAGATGACAATGTAGTAGATGCTGATTTCAGAGAAGTAGATGATCAAAAATAGTATTTGAAAATCAACGTTACTTGTATATAATAAATATATAAAATTAATAATAGCTTGTAGACGTCTACAAGCTATTGTTATGTAATACGAAGGTGGTGGCAAGCGTGGCTAAAAGAGACTATTATGAAGTATTAGGTGTCGACAAAGGTGCTGATGCACAAACGTTAAAAAAAGCATACAGAAAACTTGCAATGAAATATCATCCAGATAGAAACCCAGATGATAAAGAAGCAGAAGCAAAGTTTAAAGAAGTAAACGAAGCATATGAAGTATTATCAGATGATACAAAGAGATCTAATTATGATCAATTTGGTCATGATGGTGTAAACGGAGGCTTCGGAGGACAAGGCGGATTTGGAGGCTTTAACGGTGGAGCTGGAGGCTTTGAAGATATATTCGGAGATATATTTGGTGATATGTTCGGAGGCGGTTTTGGCGGAGGAAGACCTAGAAGAAGAGGTCCTGAACGTGGAGCTGACATAAAACAAACTGTAACTATCACATTT
Organism: Paraclostridium bifermentans; assembly: GCF_019916025.1. Classification (NCBI taxonomy): domain Bacteria; kingdom Bacillati; phylum Bacillota; class Clostridia; order Peptostreptococcales; family Peptostreptococcaceae; genus Paraclostridium; species Paraclostridium bifermentans. Next base: position 704,008 of record NZ_CP079737.1, read on the forward strand.
GAAGAAGCTGCATTTGGAGTTAAAAAATCTATAAAGATAAATAGAACTGAAGAGTGTAGTGAATGTCACGGAAGCGGCGCAAAAGATGGAACATCTAAAAAAACTTGTCCAACATGTAACGGTTCTGGAGAGGTTAGAACAGCTCAAAGAACACCATTTGGAAATATAATGAGTACTAGAACTTGTTCTACATGTAACGGAGAAGGAGAAGTTTTAGAATCACCATGTCCTAAATGTAGTGGAAATGGAAAGATTAGAAAAACTAAAACTATAGAAGTTGATATACCAGCAGGTATAGATAATGATCAAATAATTAAGTTAAGTGGTCAAGGTGACTTAGGATCAAAAGGTGGACCTAGGGGAGACTTATATATAATAGTAAATGTTAAGCCTCATACATTATTTACAAGAGATGGATATGATGTATACTTTGAATTACCTATAACATTTGTTCAAGCTGCACTTGGAGACGAAATAGAAGTTCCTACTTTAGATGGTAAAGTAATGTATAATGTTCCAGCAGGAACTCAAACAGGAACAGTATTTAGATTAAGAGAAAAAGGTATATCAAAAATGAGAGGGAATGCAAGAGGTGATCAATATGTTAAGGTTACAGTTGAAATTCCTAAAAAATTAAATGATAATCAAAAAGAACTTCTAAAAGCATTTGCGGAGTCTTGTGGAGATGAAGTTCATGAAAAAAAGAAGACTTTCGGACAAAAGATAGAAGACTTTTTTAAAGGAAAATAAAAGTATAAGATAAAATGAACTCTAATTAGAGTTCATTTTTTGATGTATAAAAAAACTCTATACAGATAAACAGATTTTATTGAAAATATCTATAAAGTGAAGAGTTAGTTGACTATACTATTTTGTTTATATAACATTTAAAGAGGGGGGATTTTTATGAAAAAATTATTTGATAGCTTAATATTCAAACTCATATTAGCTGTCTTTTTAGGTCTGTTAATTGGACTTTATTCACCAAAATCTTTTATGAATGTTATAGTAACATTAAAGTATATTTTAGGTCAGATAATTTTCTTTGCAGTTCCTTTAATAATAATAGGATTTATAGCTCCATCTGTTGCAAAACTTAAAAGCAATGCTTCTAAACTCTTAGGGTATGCTATAACTTTTGCTTACATATCTTCTATCGGAGCAGCTACATTTTCTGCTATTTTCGGATATATGTTAATTCCAAAATTATCAATACAATCAACTACAGACACTTTAAGAGAATTACCAGCTCTTATATTTCAGTTAGACATTCCTCAAATTATGACGGTTATGAGTGCTTTATTTTTATCAATAATCTTAGGGCTTGCAACTGCTTGGACAAAGGCAGATTTATTTGAAAAACTACTAGATCAATTTCAAGATATAGTTCTTAGTTTGGTAAAAAAAATAGTAATTCCATTGCTTCCAATTTTTATTGCAACTACATTTGCAACATTAGCTTATGAAGGATCTATAACAAATCAATTACCAGTATTTATAAAAGTAATCATTATAGTTCTTATAGGGCATTTTATATGGCTTGCATTTTTATATGCTTTAAGTGGGTTTATGTCGGGGAAAAATCCTATGGAAGTATTAAAACACTATGGACCTGCATACTTAACAGCTGTAGGAAGTATGTCTTCAGCGGCAACTTTGCCTGTTTCAATTGAATGTGCGAAAAAATCCAAAGTTTTAAGAAAAGATATTTCAAACTTCTCAATACCATTATTTTCAAATATACATTTATGTGGATCAGTTTTAACAGAAGTATTTTTCGTTATGGTAGTTTCACAAATTCTTTATGGTAAGTTGCCAGATGTATCATCTATGATATTATTCATAGTTTTACTAGGTATATTTGCTATAGGTGCTCCAGGAGTTCCAGGCGGAACAGTTATGGCATCACTTGGATTAATAACTAGTGTATTAGGATTTAATGAGACAGGAACGGCTCTTATTTTAACCATATTTGCGCTTCAAGATAGTTTTGGAACAGCGTGTAATGTAACTGCTGATGGAGCGTTAACGCTTATGCTTACAGGCGTAGCAAATAAGAAAAATATAAAAGAAGAAAGTGAAGAAAAATCAATATAAGATTAATATATAAGGCTATGGATATTAAGTTCATAGCCTTATTTTTATATTGTTTTTCGATATATAGTTAAAAACTATAAAATATATGTAAAATATTGTAAAAAACTATACTCGTTGACTTTAAAAATTATTTTGAATACAATGTTCTTCGGGAGCGACAAATATACTCATATCAGGAAAGGGGTTTACACATGAAAGACTTTTTAAAAACGTATAAGTCTTCATTTGTGTTACTAGGTTGTACAATAATTGGAGCCATAGTAGGACTTATACTAGGGCCAAAAGCTACAGTTCTTAAACCATTTGGAGATTTATTCATCAATTTAATCATGATGATAGTAGTCCCACTTGTGTTCTTCAGCGTTGCATCGGGGGTTGCAAACGTCAATAGCATGCAAAGATTCGGGAAAATAATGAAAAATGTAATTATTGTTTTCACATTAACTACATTAGTAATGGCAGTCGTAGGTATTATAGGTACTATAATTTTCAATCCATCAAAAGGAATCGATATTCACTCAGTAAAAGAAATGATGGTTGCACCAGACCAAGAAAAATTAGCATCAAAAGGAAATTTACTAACTCAAATAGTAAATTCAGTTACAGTTTCTGATTTTAGTGAATTGTTCTCAAGCGGTAACTTATTACAATTAGTAGTATTTGCAGTACTAATAGGAAGTTCAATTGCCGTTTTAGGAGAAAAAGCAAAAACTATAAAGAACATACTTAATGAAGGAACAAATGTAATATTAAATGTAGTAGGAATTATAATGAAGTTGGGGCCTATAGGTTTAGGATGTTATACAGCATCGATTATAGGTGAACTAGGTCAGGAAATAATAGCAGGTTACATAAGAGTATTTTTAACTTATTGTGTATTAGCTGCAATATATTTTGCAGTATGTTATACATTATATGCATACTTATCAGGTGGTAAAAAAGGAGTTAAGAAATTCTATGAAAACTCTATAAGTCCAATAGCTACAGCTCTTGCGACATCATCAAGCTCTGCTTGTATACCATCTAACTTAGAAGCAAGTAAAAAAATAGGGGTACCAGATGATATAGCTGAAACAGTTATACCTTTAGGGATTAATATACATAAAGATGGTTCGGTATTATCCGTTATAGTAAAAGTTGCATTTTTAACTGGAATACTAGGTGGAAATATGGCAGACCCATCGAACATACTAAACTTATTAGTTACAGTACTTGTTGTTGGAGTATTTATGGCTCCTGTAGCAGGTGGCTGACTTATAGGTGAGATGCTCGTGGTAAGCATCTTCGGATTCCCTGTTGAAGCAATTCCTTTATTAACAGTAATAACTACAATAACAGATATACCTAACACTGTACTTAACACAACTGGAAATACAGTAAGTTCTATGCTAGTTGCAAGACTAGTTGAAGGTAAGAATTGGTTAAAAGAAGAAGTTGAAACTTTTAAAAAGGCAAGCTAACAGGAAAAAGTAGTAATCTTAGGTTAAGATTACTACTTTTTTTACGATTAAGACTCTATTTTAGTATGAACAACTTTCAAGCCTTAAACATAATATATAGTATTCTTTAAAATTATTATGAGGTGGGAGGGTTTATGAGTAAATTTAATTTTATGATAGATGGAAAACATATAACGAATGAAGAAGAACTTCATCAGTTTATACTAGATAAAATAAATTTTGATAAGGAAGAACTTGTATTAGATGATAGCTATAGGGGTAGAAAGAAAAAGAAACCAGAATGCAAGCCTCATGGACCAAGACCTGTTTGTCTTAAGTTAATGTTCCCGTATAAGGTTGAGGTTATGTGCGGTTGTAAGCAAATGATATTTGGAATATTAGTAGATGAGCACGGCCACCCTATAAAGAATCCTCTTATTGAATTTGAACTATCTGATTACAGCATAGGAAATCTTAGCTTTAGTCCAGCTCTTAGTTTTGGAGATGGGTGTTTTTGCACAACATTTGTAGGGGAAAGGGTAGGTTGCGGATTTTTAAAAATGTGTTGTAAGGGAACTGATTTAGATAGAGTTATACCTGTAGAAGTTACCCCTAATTGTGGATGTTAGAGAAGAGTACTTTTAAGCTCTTCTCTATTTTTACTTTAAATAGGACAAGCTAAGTTAGATTCAAAATTTAACTAAATCCATATTATTTTTAATTAAAATAGAGTATTATATAAAAAGAGGTGAAGACATGAAACAATATAAACATTTAATATTTGACTTAGATGATACTTTGTTAGACTTTCAAGATAACGAAAGAAACTCTTTAAAGGTTATTTTTAAAAAGTATAATATTCCTTTTGATGAAAAATCATTTAATCAGTATAAGTCTATAAATAGAGGATTTTGGAGTCAGATAGAACAAGGAACTATAGAAAAAGAAGAGGCACTAACTAAAAGATTCGAAGAATTTTTTGCTTTGTATGGATATGATGTTAAAGGTGAAATAGTAGAAAAAGAATATCAAAATTGCTTAACTAAAGGACATAAAACAATTCCTAAAGCTATGGAAACTTTAATGGAATTAAAAAATAGAGGATACAAGATATTTGCAGGAACAAATGGTATAGGAAAGACTCAAAAACAAAGACTTAAAGATTCTAAAATGGTGTATTTATTTGATGATATATTTATTTCAGAAGAAATGGGAGTTGAAAAGCCAAACTCTAAGTTTTTCGAAATAATTTTTGATAAGTACGATTTTATGAAAAAAGAAAATACTCTTATGATAGGGGATAGTTTAGCTTCTGATATAAAGGGTTCTAATAATTTTGGTATTGACTGTGTATGGTTTAATCCTTTAGATAAAAAATCTAACGATATAAAGCCTACATACGAAATTTCTGATATATCTGAACTATTATCAATGTTAAATAAAGAAGCTAGTTTAGCTGTTTAATAGTATAAGTAAAAATTTTAATTTTAAAATTTCAAATGCAATAAAAAACGGTATAGGAGAAATCCTATGCCTTTTTTTATTCACTAAGCAAAGTTTTTATGCATAGTATACAGCAAAATGTTTTTTAGGAGGAGTATATGATAAACGATCAAAAGTATGTTATTTTATCGCTTGAGGTACATTTGTTTTTTGCAAGAATAATGAAAGAACATTCACTTTTTTTAGAGGCTGGATTTACACCCAAAAACTCCGATTTAGCAAATAGTGCAGAACATTATAAAAAAGAGTTTGAAAAATTATTATCATATGCAATAAGCGCTAGTAATGGAGTAATCAGACCTGAGGTTTTAAAATCTGGGGAATTAATTACTGATTACACACTGGGAACAGAACAAAAAACACAAAATTTCACAGGAATAGAAATAAATCAAAACATAACTAAGTTAGAGGCTAAATTGCGTAGTGGAAATAATCCACAGGTTAGTAGTAAATTAATAAATTATGTAAGTGAGCTTAATAGTAATGCAAAAAAAATTATTAAAGGTCTTATTAATTTTAAACAAACAGTATTAGAGGGAGTATTATCTTGTAATTTATTTACAGCTAATTATCCATTACTTATTGAACATATAATTCGTGAAGCAAAATTATATCTGTCGTTAGTAGAAGATCTTGATAATAAGGTTGATATTGACTCTAAAGGTGCTAAAGAAACTGAGTTATTTTGGGATCAAATTATGATGGAACATGCACTATTTATTAGAGGATTACTTGATCCTTCTGAAAATAAATTGATTGAAACAGCAGATGAATTTGCAGATGATTTTAATGAACTTATAAAAGAGGCAAAAGCAATGACCGATGTTACAATAAAAAATACTATAGATGAAACTTTAAGTCAAACTATTGAACTTAAGGATTTTAAACAAGCAGGAACAGAAGAAATTGCTAGTTGTAAAATAAAATCTATAATACTACCACTTCTTGGAGACCATGTATTAAGAGAAGCTAATCATTATATAAGGTTATTAGAAAGTTATAAGTCAATGTAATTACAGATAATACATTTTTATTTTTTATACAATATAAATTTTAATCTAAAAATGGACTCTATTTATTAGAGTTCATTTTTTAAGTTAATAAAAAATTTTATTTTTATTAAGATTATAATTTATAGTATAATTAAGAATTAGATATAATTTTTAGGGAGAATATAAGTGGATAAAGAAAAGTGTTGCTGCAATTCACATGAAAATAAAGAGGTATTTATTGGAGAATACGTATGTTATTGTAATCATGTAACGGAAAATGATATAAAAAATAGTATCAAAGAAGGTGCTCAAAGTGTAGAAGAGGTTATAAAAAATACAGGAGCAATGAAAAATAGTAATTGCACTGTAAATAATCCTAAAGGAACTTGTTGTTATTTAGATATTGTTCATGTATTCAATAAATATAATAATAAGTACTGATTAATAATTTTATTAAATTTAAAATAAATAGTTAGTGATTATATTTAAGGTAAGTATTACTTATGTTAAGTAAAAATAATATAATTGCAGGGCTAATATAAAAATGTTGTACAATATATTAGATAGATAAAATAAAAATGGGTATAAAATACATATTAAAATGATTTAGAAATGAGGTGATATTATGACTTATGAAATACAAGAGAAAAGACCATACAGACATTTTAAAGGGAACTTATATTATGTACATAGTATAGTGAAACATTCAGAAACGGGAGAGAAATTAGTATCATATCAAATGCTTTATCCTCCTTATGATATGTATGTTAGACCACTTAAAATGTTTCAAGAGAAGGTAGAAGAAGGAAGAGAAGATAATATAACTAATCAAGTTTATAGATTTGAACTATATACAGGAAAATAATTAAGAGGTGATGATATGGCAGGTATAAAATTTGATATACAAGAAAACTTTGGTGTTATTTCGGAAACTTCAAATGGATGGAGAAAAGAATTAAATTTAGTAAGTTGGAATGATAGAGCACCTAAATTTGATATAAGAGATTGGGATTCGAATCATGATAAAATGGGAAAAGGGTTAACTTTAAGTACAGATGAATTAAGAGAACTTAAAAGAATTCTTAATGAAATAGATTTATAAAATTTAATAATTATATTTTTATGTATCCTATATATAAAACATTGATAAAAATGTTTTATATATAGGATATTTTTATGCAAAAAAACTATGAAATTTTCAAATTAAAAAATAGCTAAAGATAAGTTAAATTAATGGATGCATAGATAACCATTAAAAAAATAAATGATAAGTATGAAGAACTTGAATTAGTAAAATTGCTTAAAACTGTGTAAAATCAATACTTGTGAGGTATATATATATATGTAATTAAAAATTAAATTAGACTTAAAAAAATAATTTATAAATACAAAATATCATAATAGAGGGTGGTTAAATGAATAAATATATAAATAAACTTGAGAACATGCACATAGGTATAAGTGGAACATGCTTAGCGTTTATAACACTTAGTAACAGTTGGCAAATTAAAGATATCGGATATCTAAAACCAATTGCTATAGCTATAGCATTAGGCATGCTTACTCTAATGATTATAAGAGCAGTTAAATTCCCAAAAGTAATGTATAAAGAATTAAAAGATCCAGTTGTAGGAACATTTTATCCAACGCTTGGGATGGTAACGTGGTTAGTTTGTGGATACTTCTATCCTAAGTTTCCAACTATATGTAGTACATTATGGATAGGGGCAGCTATTTATCATTATGCAATAATTATTTTTTATACAGTAATAAGAATTAAAGAAAAGAAATTTAGTAATATAATGCCTACTTGTTTTATAGTATATACAGGTATGATAACAGGTAGTGTTGCTAGTAAAGGTATGGGAGGTATAATACCAGAAATAGCTCAGTTCATGCTAATGTTTGGATTTGTATTCTACACAATACTTTTACCAGTAGTTCTTTATATAGTATTTAAAAGTGAGATACTAGATGATAAAAAATTACCTACTGTTGGTATAGTTTGTTCACCTGCACCACTTGGAGTAGTAGGTATATTAACAATAGATCCAAATCCTAATATATATATGTTAACTTGGTTAATAGTAACAGGATTAGTTCTTTTAGTAGTTGTATATGGATATATATTAAAATTATTTAAAGAAGGGTTTAAACCAACATATGCATCATTTACATTCCCATTAGCAATAGCTACTTTAGCAGCGTATAAGTTAGCTGTATACTTTACATCTATAGGATATGCAAAATTAGGATCAATATTTAATTTACTAGGTAATATAGAAATATTCATAGCAACATATGTAGTATTCTTTATATTATTAAACTTCTTAAATATGTTCTTTAAAGCAATAAACCCAAGAGTTGGAGAATACCTAGAGAAAGAAGAAGAGTTAATAGGTGGTACTCTTTACTCTCATGAAAAATAAAATTAAATAAATTTTTACTACAAGAAAAGAAACTATATTAAATAATATAGTTTTTTTTATGTTTTTTATACTGAAAAAAATACCGCTTATATAACTTAAAACACCTTTTAGATATAACTTATGGAATTTGAAAATTGATAATGTATAATTAAATTCAGATAGGGGGTCAAGGATGTGAAAATAGATATAGATATAGACAAAAGGTATGAAGAAATTCAAGTTATATTAATGTCAAATGAAATGAATGATGAGACTATGGAGATTTTAGAAAAACTAAAAACTACAAAAAATAAATATATTTTAGGTAAATCAGATAAAAAAGTATATATATTGGATGTAAAAGATATATATTTTTTCTACAGTGAAAATCAAAAAGTATTTGTTGAGACTGAAGATTTTAGATACGAAGTAGACGAAAGGCTATATGAAATAGAAGAGAATTTTAAAAATACATCATTTATTAGAGTTTCGAAATTTTCTATTGTAAATTTAAAAAAAGTTAAAAACATAGATATGAGTTTTAGTGGAAATTTAACTATTAACTTTATAAATGGTAAAAAGGAAAGTATATCTAGAAGATACATATCAAAAATAAAAGATTATTTAAAAAATGGAGGTTTTTAAAATGAGTAAATATATAAAAACATTTATACATAGAGGTGTGTGTTATGGAATACCAGGAGGGGTATTTATAGGCCAATTAGTGTTTTTTATAATTTTATTAACTAACGATATAAGCAGTTTTGAAACAACAAGAGAACAGTTTTTTATTCAATTTTTAGCTTCAGCGTTTACGGGTTTTTATTGTACAGGACTAAGTGCTTTATACTCTATAGAAGAATGGAGTTTATTAAAACAGACTTCTATAAATTTAATACTTATTACAATTGTATATTTTCCAATTTCATATTTAACAGGATGGATGCCTAAGGACTTTTTTGGAATAGCTTCATTTATTTTGACATTTATAGTTTTTTATATTGTAGTATGGAATATATTCAGTCATAGAGTAAGAAGTATTAACGAAAAACTAGGAAAATTTAATAAGTAGATATTCAACTTATATCTTGATAAATTTAATTTATATAGGGTATATATCTTACTAAAAAAGATTTATAAGTAGGAGTAATCTTATGAAAATACAAGATATAGTTATAAGAATTTTACTATCTATTTTTATAGGTGGTATAATTGGTTTTAATAGAGAACGAGAAAATGTATCGGCAGGATTTAGAACTCATGCATTAGTTTGTTTAGGCGCAACAATAGCTGCATTAATACAAGTACAGTTAGCAAGTTTGGCACTAAGCCAAATAACAAGTGAGCCAGCCCTTTCAGGAATAGTAAAGGTGAATGATGGAAGATTTATTGGTCAAGTAGTTTCTGGAATAGGGTTTTTAGGAGCTGGAACTATAATAAAAACTAAAGGTTCTGTTAAAGGACTAACTACAGCAGCTTCTATTTGGACAGTTGCATGTATTGGAATCGCTACAGGAATGGGATTTTATGAAGTAAGTATTTTAGGTGGTATTAGTACAATAATAGTACTTGTAGTTTTAAAGAAAATAGAAGGTAAGTATATAAATAAATCTACAAAGATAAAACTTATTATAAAATACAAATCTAAAACCGAAGCTATAAAAGAATTAAAAAATTCAATTGAAGATTTACAATTACAAATTGAATCTATAGAGTTTGTAGATGAATTTAATGTTATATATACATTAAAAGACTTAAAGCTTATATGTATAAATGATTTGATTAGCTTACTATCAGAAAATGAAAGTATATTAAAGGTAAGTAAAATTGATAATTTTTAAATTAGGAGTGTACCAAAAGGTACCTCCTATATTTAGCTGAACTTATATCCATATAAAAAAATATTTAAACTAGATGGAATTGTATCAAAATAAATTTCTTTTTCATTTAGACGATCAAAGTTTTGGCTATCATAAAATCCATAGTTACATCTAGTATCTGTATATAAATAGATACTGTTAACTTTCATATCAATCATATAGTTAGATAGATATTTAATTAATGTTTTTCCAACTCCAAGCCCTCTAGACTCTTCAGACACAATAAACAATTGAATAGAACCTTGGAAGTTATCTTCTTTACCTTGGATAATCTCTTTATAAGTTTGTGATACTTTGGAAAATTCCTTTATAGCGTTTTTATTTTCTTTACTAGAAAAAGCTAATTTTGCACCACTAGAAACCCAACTTAAAATATTAGAAAATTTTCTTAAATGTTTTTTATCATTTTTTGCATTTCCTAATATTATGCCAATAACAACATTATCTTTTACAGCAACCTTGCTAAATGAACTATCTAAAAGACATCCTTGCAAGTAAATATTTAATATACATTCTAATAAATCACTATCTTTTATAAATTCACTAAACCCAAATGCATTATTAATCAATTCTTTAATACGATTATAATCTTTTTTCTCTAAATTTCTATAAACTACATTTTTCATATAGACACACTATCCTTTCTAACTAATAAATTAAAAGTAAAATTTCTGTTGAAAATACCTTATAATGATAGTAATGTATACCCTAAAGGGAGAGTCAATGTGAAAAATTTAAAATTAGGGGATGAAAATTTATGAAAAATTTATACTCTATAGGAGAGGTTTCAAAAATAAAAAAAATAACTGTGAAATCATTAAGGTATTATCATAAAGTTGGAATTTTAATTCCTAAATATATAGATGATAATACTGGATATAGGTACTATTCAATAGATCAATTTATATATATTGATATAATAAAAGGATGTAGGGCATTAGGAACTAGCATAGCTGAGCTTCAAGAAATTTTTAAGGATTGTGAAACAGAAAAACTTTTAAAATATCTACATGTAAAAAGAGCACAAGCTGAAGAAAATATAATAAAAATGAAAGAAATAATAACTAATATTGACAATCTAAATAGTAGTGTTGAATCTTCAAAAGAATTAATAAAAGATGGTGAAATTAGGATTAAACATTTTAATAAACGATATATAGTAGTAGAACCGTGTAAAGAAGTAGGAAGTTTAAAAGAGCTCATTCCTTACTCAGAATTAGAAAAGACTATTAAAAACAAAAATTTAAATGTATCGATAGAAAGAGGCATTGGATATGATTTTGATTCTAATGGAAAAGTAGAGCCATTTTATGTATTCAGTGAAATAATAAACGAGGAAAATATTAAAATAGATAAACATATAGATTTACTACCTGAAGGTGATTATTTAACATTAGCATACACAAAAGAAAATGAGGAAGACTGTATAAATAAAATTGTAAAATACATAAAAGAAAACAAATTAGAAGTAAAAAAATTTATTGAAATTGAGTTATTTAATGATTTTTTTAATACTAAAACATATAGTTGCCAAATTCAGATACTTATATAAAAAGGTTGTAAAAATTTACAACCTTTTTGTTTTATAAAGATACAAGAGCTACTGACTGAATTTGAGCAAGGACTAATTGAGATAAAGCATCTATTAAGTTTTTGTTTATAGACATATCTTTTAAAGCTAAAAAGTTCATAAAGCTATTTATTGATATTTTTTCATATATGTATAAATAAGTATGCTTATCTTTTAAGAAATCTTTATTCTTTATAGAGTTATTAATTAAAGAAAGCTCATCCACAGTTGATCCTATTACTGCATGAACACATGTATGTTCTCTATCTAAATCGTAATTTTTTATATAATCACATTTAGAGCTAACTAAGTTATTCAAACTAATTATAGTAGTATAAACATTTTTAGAAGAGTAATAATTAGATTGATCTTTAACTTGCTTTGATATAAAATCGTATCTATTTTTTATTTGAGGTAGTTGTGATTTATAACTAAGCAAAAGATTTTGCAACTGAGTGTTATATTCAATTTCTGTATCTTTGTTTTTAAACTCTAAATCTCTATATTTTAAAGAAGCTTCTTCTAAATCTCTAAATAGCTTAATATCTTCAAGTTTTTTCATGTTAAACCTCCATAATGAATAATTAATTTAAGTTAATTATATTATATAAAATAGAATAATTTAAGAAAATGTTTTCAGAGAACGGCTATATATCAATTTTATATAAGAATATTGAATATAAACTTAAGTTTGTATACTTATTACAAATTATAGAAATAAACAGGCGATTAACAAACAACAAGCTAAAACTACACTTATATTATAAAAGCTATACTAAGTAAATATAGATGTTTATATCAAATTGACAGTGAAAACGTTTCTAAATATAATGAGACTATATTAGCGAAGGGGGAGAAAAAAACATGAAAGATATGTTTTATACAATAGATAAACTTAGAAATAGAATACATGAACTAGATGATTATAGATATAGAGATAAAGTAGAACTTGAATATTTTAACACGAAGTTAAATGGGGATAGAGATATAGCACCTAATATTCCAACTGAGTATGATGGAGTTATAAAAACTGGGGAGACATGGAAAGGAAGAGATTTATACCTTTGGATGCAAAAGGTAGTTGATATACCATCAAACTGGGAGAATAAAACTGTTGTTGGTATATTTGATTTTGGAGAAACTGGAGCTGGAAATAACTCTGGATTTGAATCGTTATTTTACCTTAATAATAAGCCTTACCAAGGCGTTGATAGTAATCACAAAGAAGTGTTTTTACCGAAAGATATTAATGGAACTAGTGTTGAATTAATATTTAGACTATGGACTGGACTTGAAGGTGGCGGAATTCCAAGAGAACAAGAACATCGTATAAACAGAGCACAATTAGCATGGTTAGATGAGAAAGCAGATGACTTATTCTACAATGCAAGTGTAATTTTAGAAACTATAGGAGAACTAGATGAATATTCTCCAGATAAAGTTCATTTAACAAAGATACTAAACAATGCATTTAAATTAATTGATTGGTCATATCCAGGAAATGAAGATTTTTATAAGTCGTTGCATGAAGCATCAGATTATTTAAATGAAGAAATAGATAAAATTGATAAACATTCAGTAGTTAATGTAACTTGTATTGGACACACTCATATAGATGTTGCTTGGCTTTGGAGGTTAAAACACACTAGGGAGAAATGTGCAAGATCATTTTCAACAGTATTAAGATTAATGGAAAGATATCCTGAGTACATATTTTTACAAACACAGCCGCAATTATATGAATATGTAAAAAATGATTACCCAGAATTATATGAAGCTATAAAACAAAAGGTTAAGGATGGTAAGTGGGAAGTTGACGGTGGAATGTGGTTAGAAGCAGACTGCAATATACCATCAGGAGAATCTTTAGTGAGACAAATTTTAGTAGGTTCAAGATTTATAAAAGAAGAATTTAATAAAGATGTTGAATATTTATGGTTACCAGACGTATTTGGATATTCATGGGCACTACCTCAAATATTAAAAAAATCTGGAATAGATATGTTTATGACAACTAAGATAAGTTGGAATCAATATAATAGAATGCCACATGATACGTTTAAGTGGAGAGGAATAGATGGTTCAGAAATACTAACTCACTTTATAACAACTCCAGAGCCATGGAGTCAACCTGGATCTTGGTTCTACACATATAATGGAAGACTTACACCTAAAACAGTAAAAGGTGTATGGGATGCATATACAGATAAAGGAATAACTAATGATTTATTAGTATCTTATGGTTTCGGAGATGGTGGCGGTGGAGTAAACCGTGAAATGTTAGAATATAGAAAAAGATTAGATAAAATGCCAGGATTACCTAATGTAAAGACTGGAAAAGCTAGTGAATACTTTAGATGTTTAAAAGAAAAGGTAGAAAAAACTGATGAATATGTGCATACATGGGATGGAGAGTTATACTTAGAATATCATAGAGGCACATATACAAGTCAGGCATACACTAAAATGATGAATAGAAAACTAGAACTTTTATATAGAGAAACAGAGTGGTTATCAAGTGTAGCATGTTTAACTAATAATGACTGGTCATTATATGATAACAATGAAATAACTAAAGGATGGAAGACTATACTTAGAAACCAATTCCATGATATAATCCCTGGTTCATCTATAACGGAAGTTTATGAAGATGCAAAACAAGAGTATAAAGAAGCAGAAGATATAGCTTTAGGTATACAAAATAAACTTGAAGATATATCTATAAATAAAGATGAACACACTTGGACAATAGTAAATAACTCTAACTGGAATAGAACTGAATCTATAGATATAAAATGTGATGAAGATGGAAGTTTTTATGATGAAGATGGAAATAAACTAGAGTACCAAAGAAATAAAGATGAATATACAATAGAAATTAAAGATATTCCAGCACTTGGATATAAAAGAATAATATTAAAAGTAAATGATATTAAAGATGACAACAATTCGGCATTTGAGTACTGTGATGGGAAAGTTTTAACTCCTAAATACGAGATAAAATGGAATGAATATGGACAACTAATATCTATATATGATAAAGAAAATAGAAGAGAAGTATTAGCTAAGGGTGAGAGAGGAAATGTTCTTCAGATGTTTGAAGACAAACCTATGGCACATGAAGCGTGGGATATTGATATATTCTATCAAGAGAAGATGAGAGAAGTAAAGGATTTAAAAAGTGTTGAATTAATAGAAATTGGAAATCTAAAAGCTGTTATAAGATTTAAATATAAATATATGAACACAACAATAAATCAAGACATGATAGTATACGCTAATAGCAATAGAATCGATTTTAAAACAAATGTTGATTGGAGAGAAAAAAAGCAATTGCTTAAAGTAGCATTTGTAGTAGATATAAGAAGCACTATGGCTACATACGATGTTCAGTTTGGAAATGTAAAAAGACCAACTCACTGGAATACTAGTTGGGACAGAGCTAGATTTGAAAGTGTTGCACAACAATGGGTTGATTTATCTGAAAGAAATTATGGTGTAAGTTTATTAAATAATTGTAAATATGGGCATGACATAAAAGACAATGTAATGAGATTAACATTGTTAAAATCAGCGACGCACCCTGATCCAGTACAAGATCAAGGAGAACAAAACTTTACTTATTCACTATTACCTCATAGTGGAGACTTTATAGATGGAAACACAGTAAAGCATGCATATGAACTTAATCAACCGTTAAGAGCTATAAAAGGAATGTTAAAGAGTGAAGTTAAAAAGCAATTATTTAAATTTAATGATGCAAATATATTAGTTGATGCTATAAAGAAAGCTGAAGATGAAGATATGATAATAATCCGTTTCCATGATTATTCAGGAAGCAGACAAAATGTAAGTATAGATAGTGATTATGAAATTACTGGATGGATGGAGACAAACTTAATGGAAAAACCAATAGAGAATTTAAGAAATGAAAACTCTATAAATGTTGTTGTAAATCCATATGAAATGAAAACACTTATGATAAAAATGAAGTAATATAAGTCCCTTAGGGGCAGGCTTGTGGTATAAACAGTTGGTTTCTTCACACAAAGCACTAAGAGCATGTGCTTTAAGTGTTTCGAAAACAACTATTTATACCACTTTGCCTTATAATAATAGGACTTCAACACTTTGGTGGTGGAGAGAATTAGTATTGGGGGATTTTTTTATGAAAAAGACTGCACATATAATATCTCATACTCATTGGGATAGAGAGTGGTATTTACCATATGAAACACATCATATGATGCTTATAAAAACTATGGATACTTTACTTGATGCATTTGAGAAGGATCCAGAATTTAAATATTATCACTTAGATGGACAAACAGTTTTATTAGAAGATTATTTAGAAGTTAGACCTGATAGAAAAGAGCTTTTAGAAAAAGTTATTAAAGAAGGAAGACTTAAAATAGGACCGTGGTATGTTCTTCAAGATGAGTTTTTGACAAGTAGTGAATCAAATGTTAGAAATTTACAATATGGACATAAAGATGCAAATAATTATGGTGTTAAAGCGTGCAAAATAGGTTACTTTCCAGATTCTTTCGGGAATATGGGGCAAGCGCCTCAAATATTAAAGCAAGCAGGAATAGATGCTGCAGCTTTTGGAAGAGGAGTTAAACCAACTGGTTTTAACAATGAAGTAAGTGCTGATGATAAATTTGAATCTCCATACTCTGAAATGTATTGGGAAAGCCCAGATGGATCAAAGGTATTGGGGATATTATTTGCTAACTGGTATTGCAATGGTATGGAAATACCAACTGATGAAAATGAAGCTAAAAATTATTGGAGTAAGAGAATAGATGATGCTGGAAAATTTGCATCAACAAACCACTTATTATTTTTAAATGGATGTGATCATCAACCTATTCAGACTGATTTATCAGAAGCTATAAAAACAGCTAAAAGCATATATAGTGATATAGATTTTATACATTCTAACTTTGAAGATTATGTAAATGATTTAAAAAGTAATATAGATAAAGATTTACAAATTATAAAGGGAGAATTAAGAAGTCAGCAAACTGATGGATGGTACACACTTGCTAATACAGCTTCATCTAGAGTTTACTTAAAGCAGTGGAACCAACTTTGTCAGACTTTATTTGAAAAAGTAGCTGAACCGATAGCAACTATGGCAAGCCAATATGGATTTGAATATCCTCATCATTTATTTGAGTATGGATGGAAATCTTTAATGAAAAATCATCCTCATGATAGTATTTGTGGATGTAGTGTAGATGAAGTCCACAGAGAAATGGTAGCTAGATTTGATAAAGCTAAGGATGTTGCTAAGTATATTGTAAATGAAAGTTTAACTTATATATCTAGTAAAATAAATACTCTGAAATTTAAAGATTTAGGAGAAAATGTATATCCATTTTTAGTTTTAAATACATCTGGGTATGATAGAAAAGGCTTAGTTAAAGTTGAGGTTGATATAGTAAGAAAGTATTTTAAAGAAGGACATCCAAATGAAATAGCAAAAGAAATGAAAAATATAAAGCTTCCTAAGTTTAAAGTAGTTGATATAAATGGGAATAAAATAAATTCAAATATAATTGATTTAGGAATAAAATTTGGATATGATTTACCAGATGATAAATTTAGACAACCATATTACTCAAGGTTAGTAAGTGTTGAGATTGAAACAAATAATATTAAGTCTTTTGGATGGGATACATATGCTTTAGTAGAGGATGACTCAAATAGCATTGAAAATAGTATTAATAGCTTAATAAATGAAAATATATTAGAAAATGAAAATATAAGAGTTGAAATAAATGAAAATGGAAGCATTGATTTATTAGATAAG
The DNA here is from genome assembly GCF_019916025.1 of Paraclostridium bifermentans. NCBI lineage: Bacteria > Bacillati > Bacillota > Clostridia > Peptostreptococcales > Peptostreptococcaceae > Paraclostridium > Paraclostridium bifermentans. The sequence goes on from NZ_CP079737.1 coordinate 721,718, forward strand.
AATACTAATAAAAATTTCAAAGATTTATGTATATATGAAAATACAGGTGATATAGGTAATGAATATATTTATAAAATGCCAGAGGGAGAGACACCATTAACTACTAAGGGCATAAAAGCTAATATAAATATAAAAGAAGATTTACCATATAAAGCTGTTGTAGAAGTTATTCACAAGTGGGATATTCCAAAAAGTGCAGATTACTTATTAGATAAAGAAATTGAAGAAGTATTAGAATTTAAGCATAGAAAGGCACAAAGAGTTAATGAAACGTTACAGATGGAAATAAAAACTACATTAACTTTAGAAAAAAGTGCTAAGGGGATAAAGATTGAATCTGAATTTAATAATATATGTAAAGATCATAGAATGAGGATGTTATTTAATACAGATATAGAAAGTAATGTTCATTATGCAGAATCAATATTTGAGGTAGCAAAGAGAAATAATATTCCACATGCATCTTGGGAAAATCCATGCAATTGCCAACATCAGCATACATTTGTAAATATACATGACAATAACTATGGACTTACAATTGCAAATAAAGGGTTAAATGAATATGAAATTTTGAATAATGGTAGAAATACAATTGCAGTTACATTATTAAGAAGTGTTAGGGAATTAGGTGATTGGGGAGTTTTTGAAACTCCAGAAGCTCAGTGTTTAGGAAATCATAAAGTAGAGCTTGAAATAATACCTCATGGTAAAGAAGTATTTGATTCTTATAAGGAAGCTCATTTATTCCAAATACCTATAATTTCTAAACAAATGTCTATACAAAGTGGAGAAATACCTTGTGCAAACGGTTTACTAAATGTAGAGGGGTATGGTATAATGTGGTCAATATTAAAAAGGGAATGTAAAAATGGAAATAATATATTAAGGGTATACAATTTAAACGAAGAAGAAACTATATTGAATTTAAGTAGTTGTAGTTTATTAGGGGATAAGTATAGATCGAATATATTAGAAGATAAAGTCCAAAAAATTACAGAAAATAAAATCCACTTAAGACAATCAGAAATAGTAACTGTAAGCATAGGGAAGTAAATTAACGTAAAAAGGTTATCTGATTGGATGACCTTTTTATTTTTTTAAATATTAATTTTGAGGTGATATATTATGAAAATGGAATCTGTTATATTTAATTTTTGTAGTTGGATATGGAAGTTTGCAGTACTAAATCTTTTTTGGTCTGTAGGAACTTTGCTTGGAGGAGTAGTATTAGGAATAATGCCATCAACCGTTGCAACTTTTTATGTTTTAAGAAAATGGGTTCAAGGTGATTTAGAAATTAATATTTTTGAATCATTTAAAGTAACTTATAAAAAAGAGTTTTTAAATTCTAATAAGTGTGGAGCTATATTTTTAGGTATATTTTTGTTTTTAGCATTTGATTTATGGATTTTATATCAAATCGATGCTATATATGCAACGGTAGTTTATATACTAGTAAATGCAACTTTATTTTTTTCAGTTATTGCATTTATATACTTTTTCCCAACTTATGTGCACTTTGAATTATCGACTAAGGATTATATAAAAAATTCATTTATATTATCAATGGGAAGTCCAAAAGAGACTATTTTAATAATCGTTGGAATAGCATTACTTGCATACTTTGTAAAAAGTAGTCCAGGGTTATTAATATATTTTGCTGTAGTTGTCCCAGGATATTGGGTGATGAATGTTTTATATAAAAAGTTTTTAAAACTTCAAAGGGCATAAAATTTACATGGGGAGAGGGGTAACTTGAAAAAACTATATAATTTATACACATCTAAAAACCTATTTAGCAAGATGCTACTTATATATTCAGCAATAACCATTGTATCGATTTGTTTACTATCTAATATATTTTTAAAATATTACTTAGAGAGTGAACTACAAAATGAGTTAAATATACATTCGGAAATGATATTTAATATAGAAAAAAGATTCGAAGAACAAGATATAGTAAGTACCTCTCTTATAAATGGAATAAACACACAAAAAAAGATTACTGATGAAATTCAGATGCTAATAAATTCAACATATGAAGATTATATAAGCTATAAATTAGATAAATTTTCAAGAACAAATGTAAAAGAAGCAGACTTAGATTATGTAGTAAAAACTATATTATCTGGGAGAAGTGATGCGTTAGCTATTATAATAAATGATAAGAATAAAGAATATGTAAGTGAGCTTGTTTTTAAACATAGTGATTGGTATAAGTTGAAAAATAAGTTGAAAAGTAAATATATTAGGAAAATAACTAAGCCTATAAAAAATATAGATTCTACTTATATAATAGGCTATGTTGATATATATTTTGATTTGACAAATATAAATAACTTAATTGATGGATCTAATTTAAAAGGTAGACTTTTAATAGCGGATAATTCTAATGATATAATACTAGATTCCTATAGAGAAAAAAGTATATGGAAATTAGAGAAGGTTGAAGAAGAATATTTGGACAAGAACAACAAGGTAGCGAGTATAAAACAAGATGTACAGACTAAGTATAAATATATTAGCGTAATAAAAAATGAAGACCTGGGAATTGGCAGCATGATCTTTAAAATATCTTTAATTTCATTGTTATGCATTGCATTAATACTTATTATTACTTATTTTGTAATAAAAAACTTCTCTGACAAATTAAGCAATATGATGCAAGGAATAGAAAACATAAAAAGAGGAGATTTAAGTGTACGATTTAACGTTGAAAAAGAAGAAGATGAACTAGATATGATTGCAATTGAAATTGATAGAATGTGTGAGAGTTTACAAGAAAATATAGAGAAAACATATAAGTCTGAAGTAAAGCAAAAAGAAGCTGAATTAAATGCACTTCAAGCTCAAATAAAACCACACTTTTTATACAATACATTAGAGGTTATTAGAATGTGTGCTTTAGCAAGTAAAAATAAAGAAGTTGCGAACATGATATATAATTTAGCTAGCATGTTCAAATACTCTACATACAATAATGCTTCAGATGTTAAGTTGTCAGAAATGATTAATTACTGCCAAATGTACTTGAATTTATGTTGTACAAGATATAAAGGGATAATTGATTATAAAGTAGATATTGATGAAGAATTATTAGATTTTAAAGTTCCAAAATTTATATTACAACCAGTAATAGAAAATAGCATAAATCATGGTATGGCAAAAGATAGAAATGATAACTTCATATTTATAAAGGCAAATATAGTTGAAGAAGATATAGAGCTTATAGTTGAAGATAACGGAATTGGAATAAGTAGTGAAAAAATGAGTGTAATTGAAGAGAATTTAAATCAAAATTTACAGAAGAAAAGTTCAATAGGATTAATGAATATAAACAGCAGGCTTAAAATTAGGTTTGGAGATAAATATGGAATATATATAAACAGCGAAGAAAACAGAGGTACTATAGTTAAAATTAAAATACCTATTTTAAAGGATGGAGTTAAAAATGTATAAGTTATATTTATTAGACGATGAACCATTTATTTTAGAAGGTCTTAAATATATTATAGATTGGGAAGAGTATGGATTTGATGTAGTAGGAACTTCAAGTAACGGAGAAGATGGATTTAATTTTATAAAAAATGAGGATGTAGATTTAATAATAACTGATATAATGATGCCCAAAATGACTGGGTTAGAACTAATTAACAATTTAAAAAAGATTAAACATAATGCTAAGTTTATAGTACTGAGTGCATTTCAAGAATTTCAATATGCTAAAGAAGCTATTAGTATGGGAGCTGAAAATTACTTAACTAAACCTATAGATGAAGATGAATTGATACAAACGATAGAAGAAGTTAAGAAAAAAATTGAAAAAATTAAGTTAGAAAAAGTAGATACAAAAATATTTAAAAATGATCTCATATTAAAATTAATATGTAATAAAAATAACGATGGGGTATTGGATAGGTTAAAATTAGAAGGTGTAAATTTAAATTACAAAAGTCTATGTGTAGTAATTGTAGAGTTTGCAGAAGGTGTAAATATAAACAATCTTATATTAAATCATATTGATAATTTAGATTATGAATACTGTGTAAACCTTCAAAATCAAATTTTAATTATAATGGATAAAGAATCTTTAAGTAAGGATATTTTAAGAAATTTAAAAGATGATCTTAGTAGAATAGCAAATGAACATGTGTATATAAGCAGAGGAAAATTCGTTGACTCAATATATACTTTAAATTGCAGTTATCAAAGTGCAAAAGATATTCATGAATATAAGTTAGTTTATCCAAATATATCATGGATTAGAGAGTATAAAGAAAAATCATATAATCTTGAAAATATAGATTATATAGATTTTGATCATCTAAAAAAGCTTCTTTTAAATAAAGATAATAAAGAAGCTTTGACTTATATTGAATCTATATTTAGTAAATTAAAAAATGATGAGAATCTTACAGTAAAGCAAATTAAAACAAAGTCTATTGAAGTATTTTTAAATGTATATAATTATTTTAATGACTCTAAGATTATAAAAGGTTTAGATTTATATCTTGAAAAAGTTATAAACTCGGTTAACTTAGATCAAATACAGATTGAGTTAAATAATATGATTAAGCATAGACAGTCAAAATTAGAAGAAACTGATGATAGTATAAGTCCTATAATATTAAAACTCTTAAGAAACATAGAAAAAAATTACAGCAAAGATTTAAACTTAAAGGAAATAAGTGAAACTTATAATATAAATTCTATATATTTAGGGCAATTATTTCAAAAAGAAACAGGTATATTGTTTTCAGATTATCTGAATAATTTTAGGGTTAACAAAGCAAAAAATTTACTAGTAGAAACAAGTTTAAAAGCTGCAGAAATTGGAGAACTAGTAGGTTATGCAAATAAGAATTATTTTTATAGAAAGTTTAAAGATATAGTTGGAATTACACCTAGTGAATGGAGAAAAATAAACCTATAAAGATATGCCTCTAATTAAGAGGCATTTTTTTTACGCAACAGAAAGTGTATTTTGATAAAAATAGGAAAACGTATCCATAAACTAAGGAAAGTGTAGCGAATCTAAAGATAGTAAACTTTAGAAAGGCTTTTCCTAATGATAAAATATAATTAGGAAAAGGGGTGACGCTGATGAAGAAATTCATGAAAGATTTATGGAAAAATAGAGCTTGGTTGTTGATGGTATTACCAGGAACTATATGGTTACTAGTATTCTCATACTTGCCTATGTTTGGGACAGTATTAGCGTTTAAAAATTATAAAATGCACCCAGGCGGATTTGTACAAAGTTTAATAAATAGTGAATGGGTTGGATTTGATAACTTTAAATTTTTATTTACAAGTGGAGATGCATTTCGTATAACACGAAATACTATTTTGTATAACTTGGTGTTTATAGTGTTAGGACTTATATTTGCTGTATTTGTTGCTATAACATTAAGTGAAATAGCTAATAAAAAATTAGCTAAAGTATATCAAACAGGGATGCTATTCCCACATTTCTTATCTTGGGTAATTGTAAGTTACTTTGTATTTAGTTTCTTAAGTACAGATAAAGGTATGGTTAACTCTATTCTATCTACATTTGGGGCAGAACCAGTAGCTTGGTATAGTGAACCGAAACATTGGCCTTTCATACTAATATTTATGAATATATGGAAGGGTGTAGGATATGGAAGTATAGTTTACTTAGCTGCAATAGTAGGAATAGATAGAACATACTATGAAGCTGCTACTATAGATGGAGCTAGTAAATGGCAACAAATAAAGAATATAACAATACCTCTAATAGTACCACTTATGATTATACTAACGATAATGGCTATAGGTAGAATATTTAACTCAGATTTCGGATTATTCTACAATATACCGAGAAACTCAGCTGTATTATATCCAGTAACAGACGTTATAGATACATATATATATAAAGGTCTTATGAATATGGGGAACATTGGTATGAGTACAGCAGCTGGTTTATATCAAGCAGCAGTTGGATTTATATTAATAATGACAACTAATAAGCTAGTTAAGAAGGTAGATCCAGAATATGGTTTATTCTAAAAAAGAAAGGAGATAGGCAATCGTGGAAAGTGTAGTATCTAAAGAACAAGAAAAAAAGCCTAATCTTTTAGGGAAGAAAAAGAAGAAAGCATATAATGAAGGGTTTACAGGAATTACTAATATAATTTCAAATATTATACTAGCTATAATGGCTATAGCATGTGTATTCCCATTTGTATTTGTAATAATAATATCTTTAACATCAGAACAATCATTATTACAAAATGGATATTCAATATTCCCAGAAGAGTGGAGCTTAGATGCTTATAAATATTTACTTACATCAGGTAAACAGTTAATGCATTCTTACTTAGTTACTATAGTAGTAACTGTTGTAGGAACAATAATAAATGTAAGTATGGTATCAACTTATGCTTATGCAATATCTAGACAAAACTTTAAATATAGAAAACAATTCACATTTTTAGTGTTCTTCACAATGTTATTTGGTGGAGGGATGGTTCCTTCATACATAGTAATGACTCAGGTATTAGGTCTTAAAAATACTATATGGGCATTAATATTACCATTAGCATTTAATGCATTTAACATAATAGTTATGAAGACATTTTTCCAAAGGTCTGTTCCAGAATCTATAATAGAATCTGCAAGAATAGATGGAGCAAGTGAATTTAAAATATTTATAAAAATGGTTATACCTTTGGCATTACCAGGTATCGCAACGATTGCGTTATTTAGTACATTAGCATATTGGAATGATTGGTTTAATGCGATGTTATATATCGACCATCAAAATTTAATACCACTTCAACATATGCTTATGAAAATAGAGAAAAATCTAGAGTTTATAAGACAAAATGCAATGTTAAGTGGAGAAGTAATGCAAAATTTACCACAAGAATCAGTTAGAATGGCTATGGTAGTTATATCTACATTGCCAATAGCATGTAGCTATCCGTTCTTCCAAAAATACTTTATAAGTGGATTAACAGTTGGAGGAGTAAAAGAATAATAACTTACTAATAAAATTGGGGAGGAAGTAATATGAAATTTAAAAAGGTATCGAGCTTATTTTTAGCGGCGACTTTAGGGGCAACAATTCTTACGGGATGTAGTAGTTCAAATGATGACAAGGGTGCAGCAAAAGACTCAAATGGAAACACAGAATTAGTATGGTATATGATAGGAACTCCACAACCAGATCAAGCTAAGGTTATGGAAGAGGTTAATAAATATACAAAGGAAAAGATAGGTGCAACTATAGATTTAAGAATGGTAGATTGGGGAGATTATGGTCAAAAAATGCAAGTTATAACTTCATCAGGGGAGCCATATGATTTAGCATTTGCAAGTGATTATTCAATAAATGCACAAAAGGGAGCGTACTTAGAAATAACAGATGAAATGTTAGATAAAAATGCTAAAGAATTAAAAGAAGCTATAAACCCATTATTCTTAGAAGGGGCATCTATAAACGGAAAATTATATGGAATACCTGCAAATAAAGAAGTTGGACAACAAATGGGATGGGCATATAATGTTGAAATGGCTAAGAAAGCTGGAGTAGATATGTCAAATGTTAAAACTCTAGAAGATTTAGGTCCAGTATTAGAAAAGGTTAAGGCTAAAAACCCAGACTTAAAAATGCCAATGGCGGCAGGAGCAAACTTCATGCCATACATGCCATATGATTTATTATTAGGTGATAACTTACCATTTGCAATATCTTTAGAAGGAGATACTAAAAAAATTGTAAATCTATATGAACAAGAAGATGTAAAGAAAACTTTAAATACACTAAGAGATTTCTATAAAAAAGGATACATACATTCTCAAGCGGCAACAGATACTGATCCACATGAGATGAGTGTTCAAAACTGGTTCGTAAGAAAAGAACAATATGCACCAGGAGCTAAGGAAATGTGGTCATCTAATGCAGGGTACGAAATTGGATATACACCAATGCATGATCCTTTAACAATAAATAATTCAGTTACAGGATCTGTAATGTCAATATCTGCAACATCTCAACATCCAGATGAGGCTCTTAAGTTCTTAAACTTATTAAATACAGATGAGTATTTAAGAAACTTAATAGATAGAGGTATAGAGGGTGTACACTATAAAACAAATGAAGATAAGACTATAACTAAAACTGAAGAAGCTAAGGGATACAATATGCCATCTTGGGCTTTAGGAAATGTACTTATAACTAAATCATTTGATACTGATCCAAAAGATAGAATCGAACAATATGAAGAGTTTAATAAGTCAGCAGTTGCTTCTCCAACATTAGGATTCTATGTAGATACTACAGAGATAAGCAATGAAGTAGCTAACATATCAAACATAGTTCAAGAATTTAAATCGCCATTATTTACAGGATCTGTAGATACAGATAAGTATTTAAATGAGTTAAATAAAAAGTTAGATGCAGCGGGAATAGATAAAGTTATGGAAAACATACAAGCTCAATATGATAAATGGATGGCAGATAAAAAATAATAAAATTATATTTAAATTATATTAAGAGGCTATCAATATGGTAGCCTCTTATGTAAATTATGGGAGGAAATTATGTACAGTTCAATAGATAATCTAATAATAACAGTGAAGGAAAAATTCAAAGATGATAAAAAAATAGCAGAGATGTTTGAAAAGTGTATCTTAAATACTATAAATACTACTGTTAAGAGAATGGAAGATGATACTACATATGTATTAACTGGGGATATACCAGCTATGTGGCTTAGAGACTCTGTTTGTCAAATTAGACCATATTTAGTTTTAGCTAATGAAGATAAAGAAATAGCAGACATGATAGAGGGGTTAGTAGAAAGACAATTTAGATATATATTAATAGATCCATATGCAAATGCATTTAATGAAAGTGCAAATAAGGCTGGGCACCAAACTGATTTAACAGATATGAAACCAGAAGTTTGGGAAAGAAAGTATGAAATAGATTCTTTATGTTTTCCTATACAGTTGAGTTACTTATTATATAAAAATACAGGTAGAACTTCTCAGTTTAATGAAACATTTATAAAGGCTGCAAACTCAATAATAGAATTATGGAAAGTTGAGCAAAACCACGAAGAAAAATCACCGTATTTATTTGAGAGATTAGACTGTAGACAACTAGATACGTTAGCAAGAAGTGGAAAAGGACCAGTTCACAAACAAACTGGAATGACTTGGTGCGGATTTAGACCAAGTGATGATGCTTGTACATATAGTTATTTAGTTCCATCTAATATGTTTGCAGTAGTGGTATTAGGTTATATAAACGAAATAGCGACGAATTTAATAAATGATGATATATTAGCTAAAAAAGCTGAGATGTTAAGAAATGAAATAAATGAAGGAATAGAAAAATATGCAGTTTATAATCACCCAAGATGTGGAGAAATATACGCTTATGAAGTTGATGGGTTAGGGAATTACAATTTAATGGATGATGCAAACTTACCAAGTTTATTAGCAATACCTTATTTAGGATATGCTGATTTAGATGATGAAAGGTACGTAAATACAAGAAAATTTATACTTAGTATTGAAAATTCAGAGTTTCATATAGGCAAATATGCTAGTGGGGTTGGTAGTCCCCATACTCCAGAAGGATATATATGGCATATATCGCTTGCAATGCAAGGACTAACGACAGATGATGAAAGTAAAAAGAGAGAGCTAATAGAAATAATGAAAAACACTGATGCAGGTACTTACTTAATGCACGAAGGGTTCAATCCAAATGATCCAAATATGTTTACTAGAGATTGGTTCTCTTGGGCAAATATGATGTTTTGTGAGTTAGTATTAGACTACTGTGGGATAAAAGTAAAAAAATAATTTATATGGAGGGCTACTATGGATTATATATTTTCAAAGGATTTTTGGTGGGGAAGTGCTTCTTCTGCAACTCAGATGGAAGGTGCATTTGATATTGAAGGAAAAGAAAAAAATATATGGGATTACTGGTTTGAGATAGCACCAGAGAAATTTCACAATGAAATAGGTCCAAGTGATACTAGCCAATTTTATTATAAATATAAAGAAGATATAAAATTAATGAAAGAGTTAGGACATAATTCATTTAGATTTTCAATAAGCTGGTCTAGACTTATAAAATCAGATGGGAGTACAAATGAAATAGCTGTAGCTTTTTACAATGATGTAATCAATACTCTTTTAGAAAATGATATAGAACCTTTTATAAATTTATTCCATTTCGATATGCCTATGTATTTGCAAGAACTAGGAGGATGGGAAAACCGTGATGTTGTAAATAGATATCAAAACTTTGCAAAGCTATGTTTTGAATTATTTGGAGATAGGGTTAAAAATTGGTTTACTCATAATGAGCCGATAGTACCTGTAGAATGCGGATATCTAGGTGAATATCATTATCCAGCTGTAGTGGATTTTAAGAGAGCTGTACAAGTTGGATACCACATAATGCTATCAAGTGCTTTAGCTATTATGGAGTATAAAAAATTAAACCTAGAAGGGCAAATAGGGATAATAATAAACTTAACGCCTTCATACCCTAGAAGCAATTCACAAGAAGATTTAAATGCATCTAATATTGCAGATTTAATATTAAATAGATCGTTTTTAGATCCATCCGTACATGGAGAGTTTCCTAATGAGTTAGTAGAATTTTTTAAAAATCACAATTTAATTCCTGTTTGTAAAAATGAGGATTTAGAAATTATAAAAAATAACACTGTAGATTTATTAGGTGTTAATTATTATCAGCCTAGAAGAATAAAGTCAAAGGAAAGTACAAAAGGAGATATACTAACACCAGAGAGCTTTTTCGATTTCTATGATATGCCAGGTAAAAAAATTAATCCTCATAGAGGATGGGAAATCTATGAAAAAGGTATTTATGATTTAGCTATTAACATAAGAGACAATTACAATAATATACCTTTTTATATATCGGAAAATGGTATGGGCGTAGAAGGTGAAGAAAAGTTTAAAATAGATGGACAAATAAATGATGATTATCGCATCGAGTTTATAAAAGATCACTTAAAATATGTTCATAAGGCTATTGAAGAAGGATGTAATGTTAGAGGATATCATTTATGGACATTTATGGATAACTGGTCTTGGTTAAACTCATATAAAAATAGATATGGATTTGTGGAAGTTAATATAAATGATGAATATAAAAGAACTCCTAAGAAGAGTGCTTATTGGTTTAAAAAATTAATTGAGAATAATGGATTTTAAATTATATCCATAATAGTTTGAAATGAGTCTAATTATCTATTTCCTTCACACAAAGTGCAAAAGACACACTTTAAGTGTTTCGTCGATAGCTAAAAAGACTCATTTCAAGGACCCAAATGGAACAGTTTAAAAGTACATTATTTCTTTTATAGGGGGATTTGAGGATGAGGTATGTTGTTTTTGATATAGGTGGAACTAATATTAAATATAGTTTGATGAATAAAGATGGTGAAATGTTGGATTCTAATTTAGTTCCTACACCTCAGCAGGGGGAAGGAAAAACTTTAGAACTTTTAGTTGGTATTATAAAAAAATATCAATTAGAAAATGAAATTGACGGAGTTGCTATGAGTGTACCTGGTGGAATAGATGATGATGGATATATACATTTCATGGGATCTGTATTTGATTTACAAGGTATGTATTTAAATAAGTATATAAAGAAGCACACAGGGCTTGACTGTGTATATGACAATGATGTTAATTGTGTTGCTATGGCTGAAAAGTATAAAGGTAATGCCATGGATAACAAAAACTTTGTATGCATAACGATAGGAACTGGAATAGGTGGAGGTGTATTTATAAACAACCAACTATATAGAGGTCATAGAGGTATGGCTGGAGAGTTTGGGATAAATATATTAGAACACAGAAAGTCGGAACTTCAAAGTTTAAACTATAAAACATTTAGTAGAGTTGGATCTACCTATAATTTGATTGATAGAGTTAATAAACTAAAAAAATTAAATTTAGATGGGAAAAAAGTATTTGAGCTAGCTGAAAGTGGAGATTTAGAAATTCAAAAGGAAATAGAAGAATTTTACTTTAGTTTAGCTGTAGGAATTTACAACATTGCTTACAGTTTTGCTCCAGAGAAGATTTTAATTGGAGGAGGAGTAAGTGTGAGGTCGGATTTAATAGAAAATGTTAAAAGAAACTTAGAATTATTAAATCCAGAAGTGCTTGATATGGTAGATATTGATGTTTGTAAATTTCAAAATGACTCAGGTAAAATAGGAGCACTTTATAAATATTTAAATAGATAGTAAATATTTTATAAATGGAAGGGGATCTACATGAAATATAAAAAGACTATTACATCAACTATTGTAGTGTTAAGTTTATTTGGGTCAACGCCTATAATAGGACATGCGCTTCTTGAATCGGACCAAAAAATTCAAGAAGAGACAGGGCAGCCGTTTTCATCATATTGGTATCCAAAAGAACTTTTAGCATGGAGTCCAAATAATGATAAAGATGCTAAGTTTAATATTGGAACAGTTCCACTACAAGCAAGGACAAAAGGAGATATTGTTAAAAATTCACAAGATGATGAAGCCAAGGTTATATCATTAGCTATAGCAAATAAAACAACCAGCTCTACTCCGTCTCAAGGTAAAGCTGACTTTGAAGGATACAATTTTAGCTATTGGCAATACATTGATACATTAGTTGCTTGGGGAGGGTCAGCAGGTGAAGGACTGATAGTTCCACCAAGTGCAGATATAATAGATTCAGCACATACAAACGGAGTTCCGGTTTTAGGTACTGTATTTTTTCCTCCAGAAGATTATGGAGGTAAATTCGAATGGATGCATGAATTTTTAGTTAAAGATAAAGATGGAAATTTTCCAATGGCACATAAATTAGTAGAGGTCGCACAATATTACAATTTTGATGGATGGTTTATAAATCAAGAAACTGGAAATAGAGGATCAGATTATATAAATCCAGAACTTGCAGATTTAATGAAAGAGTTCTTAGAATACTTACAAAAGATAAAGCCAAAAAATATGGAAATCGTGTGGTATGACTCTATGATTGATGATGGTAGAGTATTTTGGCAAAATAGATTAAATCAATATAATAAAAATTTTTTAGGTGAAAAGGGAAAAGAGCTATCTGATAGTATGTTTTTAAATTTTTGGTGGACTGAGGATAGATATTCAGTAGTAGATCCAAATAATGATGATAATAGACTTATATATAATGTAACAGGGAATGAGCTTAAAGAGTCTGGTGACTTAGCAAAAAGAATGGGAAGAGATAAATACGATTTATATGCAGGGGTTGATGTTCAAGCTAACGGATATAATACTCCTATAAAATGGGATTACTTATTCCCTAAAAATCAAGAAGCCAACACATCTTTAGGATTATACTGTCCATCTTGGACCTATGACTCATCAAAAACAGTAGATGAATTTTTACAAAAAGAAAGTAGATTTTGGGTTAATGAAAAAGGAGATCCAAGAAGTCAAAGTAGTGAAGAATGGAAAGGTATTTCTAATAATATAGTTGAAAAAAGTCCAATAACACAGTTGCCATTTGTAACTAACTTCTCTATGGGTAATGGTGAATTTTTTAATGTTGATGGAGTACAAGTATCAGAAAAGGATTGGAATCATAGAGGAATGATGGATATACTTCCTACATATAGGTGGATAATTGATAATAACAAAAATAATCTAACTGCTAATATTGATTATAAAAATGCTTACTATGGAGGTAATTCGATAGGTATAAATGGAAGTTTAGCAAATGGAGGAACAACTAAGGTAAAATTATTTGCAACTGATCTAGAGCTAACTAATAACAGTGAGGTTAGTATAAAGTACAAAGAAAGTGGAGGGAACTCTAATATTAAGTTAGAATTTGAACTAGATAATGGTGAGAATAAAATAATTAACTTAGAATCTAAAAAAAGTGGGGAATGGATAGATGCAAAAGCATCTCTAAGCCAATTTAAAAAGTCAAAGATAAAGGAAATTTCTTTAATTATAGAAGGAAAAGAATCATCTAGTTCATACAATTTAAATTTAGGGCAGATATCTGTAAATAACAAAAATACTAAAGACAAAGTATCCAAGATAAAAAATTTAAAAGTTGAAGATTTTAAAGTAATAGATAATTATTATGGTAATGCAAGGCTAACTTGGGATAAATCAGAAAAGAATATTAGCCATTATGAAATATATTTAGAGCATAGTGATGGGCATAGAGAACTAGTAGGGTCTACACCAACCAATGCTTTTTATGTAAAAGATATTGAGAGAGAACTTCAATTAGACTCTAAAACTAATTTTATAGTTAAACCTATAAGCAATTTGTTTAAAAGTGAAGAAAAAAATGAAGCGAAAATTACTGTTAAATGGCCAGGTCTAGAAGCTCCAAAAGCTGATTTTGAAGTTAGTTCACCGATAGTTTCTCCTGGGCAGTCTGTGAATTTTAAAGATAAATCTTTAGCAGGAGAAACTGTTAAATGGAAAATAGAAGGACTAAATAAAAATGAAGAATTAACAGGAAATGAAGTTAGTATAAAGTTTGATAAACCAGGAGTGTACTCTGTAACACAGATAGTATCAAATCCAGCGGGAGATACTGTAAATAAAAAAGATGATTATATAGTTGTGAGCAGCCAAGCTAAAGATGGATTAAAGAATTTAGCTTTAAACAAAGAAGCAATTGCAAATGCAAAGACTAATGAAAATGAAGATGCTAAGTTTGCTTTTGATGGTAAATTAAACAGTAAATGGTGTGCACTTGGAGAAAGTGGAAACTATATACAAGTAGATCTAGGTCAAGAAAATATTATAAAACAATTAAAAATTAGTCATGCTGAAGCAGGTGGAGAGGCTAAAAGTATGAATACATCTCAGTATAATATAGAAGTTAGTAATGATGGTCAAAGTTGGAGAAAAATAAAAGATGTTTCAAATAACTCAAGTTCAATATCTAATGATGACTTAAATTACGAACTAGCTAGGTACATAAAAGTTAATATAAATAAATCAGAACAAGGCTCTGGTGGAGCAACTAGGATTTATGAAATAGAAGCTTTGGGGTTAGATACTAATAAAATAACTGTTATAGATAATAAAGAGACTTTAATTAACTTTATCAACAAAGTCAATGAATTAGAATCTTTATATAAAGGTTTAGGAACAACTGATGAAAACTTTGAAAAAATACTACATAGAGCAAAACAAATTATAGAAATAGTTGAAGTTGATAAAGAAGAAATATTAAATGTACAAAATGATTTAGAAGGTGCTTTTAATGAAATAAAAAATACATAAAATGAAATTACAAGCTGATGTAAAATACATCAGCTTGTAGAATATAAAGGAGAAAAAATGTTTGGGAAAATATTAGATTACAATGTAAAAAACAATATTATAAATATACAATATGAAAAAATAGAAACCAAAGTAAGTATAGTAAACTCTAATATAATAAATTTTTTCGTACCGATATTTAGAAGAAAGCAAAATTCATATGCTATAGAAAATTTAAAATTTGAAGATTGTGACTTTGAAGTGATTGAGGTAAATGACTACATACAAATCAAGACAAGTGAACTGACTGTAAACATATATGATGAATTTAAGATAGATATATATATATAATAACCTTGGAGAGTTACTATGTGAGGATTATAGATGTAAAAGAGAGCCATTTATAAAAAACTGTGCAGGAAGATTAGACATAGCAATTCAA
Organism: Paraclostridium bifermentans; assembly: GCF_019916025.1. Lineage (NCBI taxonomy): Bacteria > Bacillati > Bacillota > Clostridia > Peptostreptococcales > Peptostreptococcaceae > Paraclostridium > Paraclostridium bifermentans. Next base: position 737,456 of record NZ_CP079737.1, read on the forward strand.
GAAGGACATAAACCTAATGAGCATATGGACTTTAAAGTGTTTATACCAAAGAAGCTAGAAAACGATATGTATTTTTATGGATTTGGAGAAAAAACAGGGCATTTAAATAAAAGGAATTGCCATTATTTAAATTGGAATACAGATGATCCAAGCCCACATGGAGAAACTTACGAGAAACTATATAAATCTATACCATTTTTTATAAATCTTAAAAAAGAAAATGCTTTTGGTATTTTCTTTGATAATACATTTGAAACTCATTTTGATCTAGGTAAGGAAAATTCAAAATATTACTATTTCGCAGCTATAGATGGAAATATAGATTACTACTTTATATATGGACCATCAGTAAAAAATGTATTAAAAGGATATACTCACTTAACTGGAACTACACCGCTTCCTCAAATGTGGACGTTAGGATATCAGCAATGTAGATGGGCTTATTGTCCTGAAGAAAATGTTATGGAAATTTCAAAAAAATTTAGAGAAAAAGAAATTCCATGTGATTGCATATATTTAGATATAGAGTATATGAATGGATTTAGGGTATTTACATGGGATGATAAAAAATTCCCAGATCCTAAGAGAATGATAAAAAAACTGAATGAAGATGGATTTAAGCTAGTTACAATTATAGATCCAGGAGTAAAAGTTGATAAAGATTATAACATTTTTAATGAAGGACTTAAAAAAGGATATTTTGCAACAAATAAAGATGGAATTGTACATACGGGATGGGTTTGGCCAGGACACTCTGTTTTCCCAGATTTTATAAATAAAGAAGTTAGAAATTGGTGGGCAGAAAATCAAAAGATTCTAACTGATATAGGAGTTTCAGGAATTTGGAATGATATGAATGAGCCTGCAAACTTAGGGGTTGAATTACCTTTAGATTTAAAGTTTAACAATGATGGAGAAATTGTAGAACACAAAGAAGTTCATAATGTGTATGGGCATATGATGGATAAGGCTACTTATGAAGGTATTAAAAAAAGTACAAATAAAAGACCATTCGTAGTTACTAGAGCATGTTATGCAGGTACACAAAAGTATTCAACTGCATGGACTGGAGATAATCAAAGTACATGGGAACATTTAAGGATGAGCGTACCTATGCTTATGAATTTAGGGATTAGTGGTATGGCTTTTTGTGGAACAGATGTAGGTGGATTTGGATATGACACTACTCCAGAACTTTTAAGTAGATGGGTACAAGTTGGAACATTTACACCATTATTTAGAAATCACACAACTATATACTCTAGAGATCAAGAGCCTTGGGCGTTTGATAAGACTACAGAAGAGATAAATAAAAAATATATCAAATTAAGATATAAATTAATTCCATATATCTATGATTTATTTAAAGAGTGTGAAGACAGTGGGCTTCCTATTATAAGACCGTTGCTACTTCATTATCAAAATGATATTGATACATATGAAATAAACGACCAATTCATGTTTGGTGAAAAAATTATGGTAGCTCCAATTCTAGAACAAGGTAAAAAAGCTAGAATGGTATACTTACCTAAAGGAAGCAATTGGGTTGACTATTGGAATAAAAAGAAATTTAAAGGAGGGCAATATATAATAAAAGAGACTCCTTTAGATGTGTGTCCTATATATGTCAAGGAAGGCTCTATAATACCGAATTATCCAAGTATAAACTATATAGGAGAAAAGGAAATTAATGAACTCACTTTAGATATATATCCATACGAAAGTAACTTCAAGTATACTCACTATCAAGATAATGGGGAAGATTTCAAATACAAAGATGGAGAATATAACTTATATGAGTTTTGTATAAATTCAGGTGAGAATATAGAATTTAAAAGTTCGGTTTTAAATAATGGTTACGAAAATTCTTATAAAAGTTTAAACCTTATATTTAATGGAGTAAAAGCTGAAAATGTATATCAAGGAGATAAAAGTATAGACTTTAAAATTTTAAATGAAAATACTATTATAAAGGTTAAAAGTTTAGACTTTAGCATAAAAATAATATAACAAATAAAGAGGTAATGAAAAATTACCTCTTTATTTATTACATGATTAAATAAAGTATATTACAATTAATATTATAATAGTAAGGAGGTGAAAAAGATTGGAATTAACGATAAGACCAGTTGAAGTTGAAGATTCAAAATATATAAATGAAATAAGACGAATGAAGGGCGTTATGGAAAATATGCTAGCAATAAGTAGTGAAAGGTTAGATAGAACAAAGAGGCATACTGAGAGCTTAGATTTAAATACACATATTCTCGTAGCTGAATTAAGAGAAAATGAGTGTAAAAAAGTAGTTGGAATTGTATCTTTAAATGTTAACTCATCACCGAGGTTAAGGCATAGTGGTGGATTAGGAATAAGTGTACACGCAGATTATCAAAGTATGGGAATAGGAAGAAAATTAATGGAAGAGATACTAGATTTAGCAGATAATTGGCTTATGTTAACAAGAATTGAATTAGGTGTATACCCAGATAATAATAAAGCTATAAAGTTGTATGAAAATTTTGGTTTTAAAAAAGAAGGTATAAAAAAATACGCAGCTATAAAAAATGGAATTTATGTAGATGAAATTATAATGGGTAGATATAATGAGAAAATAATTAAAAATTAAATTAAAAAGTGTAGAGGTGATTTATGGAAAAAAGGTTAGACCTTTTGATAGACAACTATGAGTCATTGAAAAAAGTGAATGCATCATCTTGGATGGGATTAATAATACATGGATGTGCACTTGAGTATACACTAAAAGATAAAAAAATAAATACAAATCTAGTAAACGAGAGTATGGAAATTATAAGAGAAAACACCTCTATATTCTCTGACTTTAGAGGTAAAAGTTCAATAAACACAGCAATAATACTATCATTTCAAGCAAATCCCAAGTCTAGCTTCGATGAAATTTTAAATATCCATAAAAAGTTGAAATTAAATAAATTTTGCTCAGGAGATTGTTTAGCATTAGTATCAAATGTAATATTTGAAAATAAGGAAAAGATAAATATAGATGAGTGTATAGAAAAAATGAGATATGTATACAGATCTATGATACAAAATCATCCATTTTCAATAAGTGTAGAAGAATACATGATAACATGTATAATTGCAATAAGTGCAAGGGACATTGAAGAGGAACTAAACAATATGGAAATAGCATATGAGTATTTAATGAAAAATGGGTTTCATAATAGTAGAACTCTTCAAAGTTTATCGCATGTTCTTTCTTTTAACAAAAACAAGGAAACACTTAATAAATGTATAGAGATAAAAAAGGAATTAGAAAAAAATAAATGCAAAATTCATGAGTTTGGATATCCGCTAATAGGCGTTATGGCACTTATAGATATAAAAGATATAAATCATCTAATAGAAGAAATTAAACATATATCATATACTTTAAAGGAGCATCAAGGGTATGGAAACTTTATCCTAGGAGAAAGATACAGAAACATGATTAGTACAGTTATTGTATTATCAAAATATATTGATGATATAGAGATTAATAGTATAATAATGGATAAAATTATATCAAATATTAATCAAGCCATGAATATAGCTACAAATGCAGCCACAACAAGTTCAATAGTTACATATAATTCATCTACATAGCCATAAAAATAAGAAAATAAACTTAAGAGCTATAATACTTAGGTTTATTTTCTTATTTTTATGAATTTATTTTAAAACTCATAAAAGTATAAATGTGTTTTAAAGTATAAAAGATTATTTTAAAAGACAATAATAAATATGATATAATAAAGGTTACGAAAAACAGGAATTTTAAAAGGAGCGTGTACATAAATGAAATGGGCAGAAATAACTATTAAAACAACAACGGAAGCAGTTGAAGCTATAACTAATATATTATATGAACAAAATGTAGGTGGAGTATCAATAGAAGATCCTAAGGATTTTAAATTCCAAAAGAAACATGAATATGATTGGGATTTTGTTGAAGAAGAAATATTTAACAGCGGATATGATGGAGTTATAATAAAGACTTATATAACAGAAGAAAGAGATGTATCTGATGATATAAAATTAATAAAAGAAAAAATAGAGGGACTTAAAGAATTCGGAATAGATGTAGGAGAAGCTATAGTTGAACTTTCTCAAGTAGATGAAGAAGATTGGGCAAATGAATGGAAAAACTACTACAAACCAACTAAAATAGGTGAGAAAATAGTAGTAAAGCCAACTTGGGAAGATTATGAAGCTAACGATACTGATTTAATAATAGAGTTAGATCCAGGAATGGCATTTGGGACGGGTACACATGAAACTACAAGTATGTGTATAAGAGAATTAGAAAAGTATGTTAAACCAGAATCTAAAGTTTTTGATATAGGTTGTGGAAGTGGGATACTTGCAATAGCAGCAGCGAAATTAGGAGCTAAAGATGTATTAGCTGTTGATTTAGATGAGGTTGCTGTAAAAGTTTCAAAAGAAAATATAGAGTTAAACAAAGTAGAAGGTAGTGTTAATGCACTTCACGGAAACTTAATGGAAGTTGTAAAGGATAAAGCAGATATAGTTGTAGCAAATATAATAGCGGATATAATAAAAATACTAGCAAAAGATATAAAACAATTTATGAAAGATGATGCTGTATTTATATCTTCAGGAATAATACATGCTAAAGTAGATGAAGTTAAAGAAGCTTTAACTCAAAACGGACTTGAAATAGTACATGTAGAGTCTTTAGGCGAGTGGAACGCTATAGTATCTAAAATAGCAAAGTAGGTGAAGTGCATGGATAGATTTTTTGTAGGAAAGAAAAATATAAACCTTGAAAATAAGACATGTATTATAGAAGGTGAAGATGTAAAACATATTTCTAAAGTTTTAAGATGTAGAATTGGAGAAGAACTAGAAATATGTGATAATGACAATAATGAATACATATGTGAAATAACTAATATAGATAAGTCTCAAGTTGAACTTAATATAGTAGAAGTTGTAAACATAAAAAGAGAGTCTGATTTAAAAATAAAAGTATATCAAGGTCTTCCAAAAGGACCTAAGATGGAAATGATACTTCAAAAGTTAACTGAAGTTGGAGTAGACGAGATAATTCTAGTTCAGACAAAGAGAACTGTTGTTAAAGTTGATGATAAAAAAGAAGACAAGAAAATCGAAAGATGGGAAAGAATAATATATGAAGCTGCAAAGCAAAGTAAGCGTGGAAAAATTCCAAAATTAAGAGGAGTTTTAAGCTTTAAGGAAGCACTAGCTGATATGAAAGAAAATGACTTTAATATAGCTCCATATGAAAATGAAAGAACAAAATCGATTAAACAAGCTATAAAAGGTGTAGATATAAAAAATATAGGTATTTTCGTAGGACCAGAAGGCGGATTTGAAGATACTGAAATTAAAGCTATAGAAGAAATAGGTGGACAATCAGTGTCTCTTGGGCCTAGAATTCTAAGAACTGAAACAGCATCGCTTGTTGCATCATCTATAGTATTATACGAATTAAGTGACTTAGGAGGAAATGATTAGAGTGAAAAAAGTAGCTTTTTATACTTTAGGATGTAAAGTAAATCAATATGAAACAGAAGCTATGCTTGAGATGTTTAAAAAAGATGGATATACTCAAGTTGATAGCGAAGAATTTGCTGATGTTTATGTTATAAATACATGCACAGTAACACACATGAGTGATAGAAAATCACGTCAATATATAAGAAGAATGAAAAAGAAAAATCCAGATGCTATAATAGCTGTTGTTGGATGCTACTCTCAAGTTTCTCCGGAAGAAATTTTAGAGATAGAAGAAGTAAATTTAGTTATGGGAACTAATGAAAGAAGACAAATAGTTGAAGAGATAAAAAAACTAGATGCATCTAAAAAAGCTAGTACAGTTGATGATATAATGAAAGTAAGAGCTTTTGAAGAAATTGAAATAAATCAAGCTAATGGAAGAACTAGAGCATTTATGAAAATTCAAGATGGATGTGATAGATTCTGTTCTTACTGTATAATACCTTACGCAAGAGGTGGAAAGGTAAGAAGTAGAGATTTAGAGAGTGTAGTAAATGAAGCTAAGAAGTTAGCACATAATGGATACACAGAAATAGTTTTAACTGGTATACATGTTGCATCTTATGGAAAAGATGTTAGCGAAGCTGAAGTTAATTTATTAAGTGTTATAAAGGCTATAAATGAAATTGATGGAGTTAAGAGAATAAGATTAAGTTCAGTAGAGCCTATATTAATGACTGATGAATTTATAGACACAGTTTCTAAAATGCCAAAAGTATGTCCTCATTTCCATTTATCATTACAAAGTGGATGTGATGAAACGTTAAAAAGAATGAACAGAAGATACACTACAGAAGAATATAAGGAAATAGTTGATAAATTAAGAGATAAAATGCCTGAAGTGGCAATAACTACAGATGTAATAGTTGGATTCCCAGGAGAAACTAATGATGAATTTAATCAGACATATAAGTTTTTAAGTGATATAAAACTTTCACAAATGCATGTGTTTAAGTACTCTCCAAGAAAAGGAACACCAGCAGCAACTATGGAAAATCAAATAGATCCTCAAATTAAGCAACTAAGAAGTGATAAATTAATATCATTAAATAAAAAGAATTTTAATGAGTTTGCAGAAAACTTTATAGGAGAAGAGTTTGAAGTACTATTTGAACAAAATATAGAAGGCAAAAAATATGAAGGTTTAACACCTAACTATATAAGAGTAGTAGTTGAAAGTGATGAAGATATACATGGTAAGATATTAAATACTAAAATATTACATGTAAAAGATGAATATGTAGAAGGAATTTTAGTATAATATGTAGAAATAATAACCCTTAACAGATAGGAGGTGTAAATATGAGCTGTATATTTTGTAAAATTATAAATGGAGAAATACCATCAAATAAAGTTTATGAAGATGATAAAGTCTTAGCTTTTAATGATATAAATCCTGTTGCACCATTACATGTTTTAGTTATACCTAAAGAGCATTATGAATCAATAATAGACATAGGCGAAGAAAATATGGAAATAATTGCACACATTCATAAGGTTATTAATAAAATAGTTAAAGAAAAAGGATATGACAAAACGGGATTTAGAATAATAAATAACTGTGGAGATGATGGATGCCAAGAGGTTAAGCATATCCATTATCATGTATTAGCAGGAAAGAAATTAGATTGGTATGATGCTGAGAAGTAATATATAAATTAAACTTTTAGACGTATTATTCATAAAAATACTTGAAAAAAAAATAAGATTAGTTTATAATAAACAAAGTGTGAGGTTGTAATGCATATTATGCAGATATAATCGAGTTACAGTCCCAGCATAATTTGCGCTATCGGAGGGAGGGAAAAAGAATGTCAGAAGTAAGAGTAAGAGAAAATGAAACATTAGACAGCGCCTTAAGAAGATTTAAGCGTTCATGTGCTATGTCTGGCATAATGTCTGAAGTAAGAAAAAGAGAACACTATGATAAGCCAAGCGTAAGACGTAAGAAAAAAGCTGAAGCTGCAAGAAGAAAAAACGCTAAGAAATAATTTTTGTAGATAAGAGGTGAAGGGATATGTCCCTTAAAGCAAAGTTACAAGAAGACTTAAAACTTGCTATGAAAAACAAAGATACAGTAAAAAAATCTGTTGTTACATTAATAAGAGCTGAAATCAAGCAGCGTGAAGTTGACACTAGAACAGAACTTGGTGATGACGAAATTATAGACGTAATAACAAAACAGTTAAAGCAACGTAGAGATGCAAAAACTGAATTTGCAAAAGCATCAAGAGACGATTTAGTTCAAGAGGCCGAAGCTGAGATTGAAGTATTAATGGAATACCTACCTCGACAGCTGAGCAAAGAAGAATTAAATGAGATAGTCAAAGATACTATATCTGAAGTAGGAGCTACTTCTATGAAAGATATGGGCAAAATCATGGCAGCTATAAAGCCGAAAACAAAAGGTGTAGCTGACGGAAAAATGATAAATGAGTTAGTTAAATCTAACTTACAATAGATAGAAAAACCTAGAGCGAATGCTCTAGGTTTTTTGCTTTTTATTTATTTAACAATCTTTGTCCAAATAATTGTAATAATATTGATTACTCTTTCATATTTATAAATTAAATAGAGGATAAAGAGAGGGTGAATTCATTGATCATATCTACAAAAGAAATAAAGAAGTTTATAATAAGTGTTTTTATACCTATTATAGTTGGGTTTTCGAGTAGCTTTATATCTGAATTCTTAAGTCAAACAAATACAAGTACATATTATTCAAATTTAATAAAACCAGGTTTTTTCCCTCCTGGGTATATATTTCCTATAGTATGGACTATTTTGTACGTACTTATGGGGATATCAGCTTATTTAATTTCTAAAAAAGGATTGAATACTCTTAAAGTAAGAGATGCTATGTTTTATTATTACTTACAATTAGGATTGAACTTTATATGGCCTATTTTATTCTTTGGATTAGGACTTAGATTCACAGCTTTGATAGTTATAGGACTTATGATAATAATTGTATTAATTATGATAATTAAATTTGCTAAAATTGACAAAAGAGCAGCTTATATAAATTTACCATATTTAGCTTGGTTATTTTATGCATTCTTTTTAAATTACGTTATATGGTCAATAAATAGATAAAAATAAAAGCCGGCTTGGCTTTAATTTTTTTGAAATAAAAGTCTCAAAATGTATTAAAGGAACATACTATTATATTAAGGCTTTGAAACCAATACAAGTAATTAAAATAAAAAAAGGACATAGAATATATTAAGGGGGTTATGAGTATGATAGAAGTTCCTACTGATTTACAGGTAAATCAACCTACAGTCACTGTTTTGGGGAATACATTTGTAAGTATAGAAAATTACAAATCCATATTAGAATACGATGTAAATTTAATTAAAATAAAAACAAAGTTAAATACTATAAAAATATGTGGTGAAAAGTTATATTTAAAGCATATTACTGATACGGAGATAGGAATAAAAGGAATTATATATAGTGTAGAATACACTACATAGGGGGGAGTTACGTTTGATAAGTTATATTAGAGGTTACTATGTAGTAACTATAGAGGGGATAAATACAGAAAAATTTTTAAACACATTAATAAGAAATAAAGTCAATGTTTATGATGTAAAACGAATTTCAAATACTAAAATTGAGCTTAAGGTTGATAGAAAAAGTATTAGAGCGTTCAAAAGTATTTATAGAGGAAGTAAGTTTGAGGTTAAAATAAAACAAAAAACAGGATTGCCTTTTTTGGCTAGGCGTATATATAGATACAAAGGAATGTGGATATGTGCTATGCTTTCCTTGGTTTTATTAATGAGCACATCGTTATTTGTAACAGATGTATATATAAAAGCTCCAGAGGGAATTGATAAAGTGCTTGTAAGGAAGGAGCTTGAAAAAGCGGGTGTAAGGCCTGGTGTGTATAAAAAGGGCATAGATAGAAAAGAAGTAAGAGACCAAATTATGGGAGAGTTTGGTGATATTGCTTATGTATCTATAAATGTAAAAGGAACTAATATATTTGTTACAATAACAAAGAAAGATGAATCATTACAAGAGAAAAAAGAAACTAATTATTGTAATATAATTGCTAAGAAAAATGGTATAATAGAAAAGGTAATACCAAGAAGTGGTAAACAAGTAGCTAATGTAGGTGATATAGTAAGAAAAGGGGACGTCTTAGTATCGGGATCGAATACTAAATCTCTACCAGAAGTATGGGCAACTACATTTTACGAGTCAAAACAAAGTACAAATTACATAGACAAGGTTAAAACTAGAACTGGTAATAAAAAAACAGTATATACATTTAGCTTCTATGATAAAAAATATACATTAAGAAGAAATATAGATTTTAAAAATTACGAAATCGAAAATAAAGAACATGTTTTAACTATTGGGGACTATACTTTTCCTTTAAAAATAAAGTCTAGTATTTTCCATGAAGTAAATGTAAAAGAAGTTGAGAAAAATAAAGAAGAAGTAAAAGAAGATTTAAAACAAAAGGCTCTTAAAGAACTTGAATACACTATTCCTGTTGATTCAAGATATAAAGATGTTAAGCATCAATATAAAGTTAAAAAAGACAAATTAGAGTACATAGTAACTGTTACAACTTTAGAAAATATAGTTAAGGTACACTCTTTAAGCAAATCGGAAGCTGAAGAATTAATTAGACAAGAAAGTAAGCCTAAAGAAGGTGAAGAAGAAGTACCTTCAAATCCAGATAAAAGACCTATTAATGATATAAGAAATGAATTTAAGGATATAAATAAAGATAAAGATGCAAAAGATAAAGATGAAGTTCAAACAAGGGATAACTAAGGAGGATAAACGTTGATAGTACAAAAGAGTTTTGAAATAACAGATGATAAATTTGAAAGAGAACTATTTGGAAACTTTGACGAAAATATAAAAATAATAGAGAAGAGTTTAAATGTAGATGTACTGTTAAGAGAAGGTAATATAGTTTTAATAGGTCAAAATAAAAATGTAGAAAAAGCTATAGAATTTATAAATGAATTATATAAAAATTTTAAAATAGGTAAAACTTTAGATAAACAGAGTATTACTTATGCTATAGAATTATTAAATGAAGGAAATAAAGAGCAAATAGAAGAATTAGAAGATACTATAGCTGTAACAAAAAAAGGTAGAGAAGTTAAACCAAAAACAATAGGACAAAAACATTATATAAATCTTATTAGAAACAATGATATAACACTTGGAGTTGGGCCAGCAGGGACAGGTAAAACATATCTTGCAGTAGCTATGGCAGTTAGAGCTTTTAAAAAAGAGGAAATAAGCAGAATTATATTAACTAGACCAGCTGTTGAGGCAGGCGAGAGCTTAGGATTTTTACCAGGAGATATGAAAGATAAAGTAGACCCTTATTTACGACCTCTTTATGATGCGTTATTTGATATGTTAGGCGATGAAAAATGTGCTAAATATATTGAAAGAGGTATAATAGAAGTGGCTCCGTTAGCTTTTATGAGAGGGAGAACTCTAGATAATGCATTTATAATTTTAGATGAAGCTCAAAATACAACTCCAGAGCAAATGAAGATGTTTTTAACTAGATTAGGTTTTGGATCAAAAGCTGTAGTTACGGGAGACTTAACACAAATAGATTTACCAAATAAATATAAAAGTGGATTAATTCAAGCTATGGATGTTTTAAAAGATGTAGGTGGAGTTGGTATAAATAAATTTACAGAAAAAGATGTCGTTAGACATGAATTAGTACAAAGAATAATTAAAGCTTATGAAAAATTTGATGAAGAACAAGAGTTAAGTAAATTTAATGATGATAGAAACAAAAGAAATAGGAGATAAATTATGGAAATTATATTAGACAATAGACAAGATAAAATAAAAGTAAGTGAAGACCTTTTAGGAAAAATCAATGATATAATCGTTGAGACATTATATTATGAAGGTTATGAGGACAATTATGAAGTAAGTTTATCTTTTGTTGACAATGAAGAAATACATGAATTAAATAGAGAATATAGAGGGGTAGATAGAGCTACAGATGTTTTATCTTTTCCACTTTTAACTGATGAGTTTGATGTTGAAATAGAAGAAGAATCTTTAGGAGATATTGTTATATCTCTAGAAAGAGCTTTAGAGCAAAGTGAAGAATATGATCATAGTTTTGAAAGAGAAGTATGTTTTTTAGTATGTCATAGTATGTTCCACTTATTAGGTTATGATCATGATACTGAAGAGAATACAAAGGATATGAGAAAACGAGAAGAGGATGTACTAAACAAGCTTAATATAACAAGGGAGTAAACTTATGGGTAAAAAGAAAGGTAAACAAGGGATAATAAGTGCCTTTAATGCAGCTATTGCTGGGATTTTATATACTTTCAAGCATGAAAGAAATATGAAAATACACTACTTTGTTGCAGCATTAGTTCTTACAATTAGTTTGTTTTGTGAATTTAATAAATTCGAAATGATGCTATTATTATTTACAATAAGCTTAGTTGTAATATCAGAAATGTTTAATACAGCTATAGAAAAAACTGTAGACATGATAACGGATACATATCACCCATTAGCTAAAATAGCAAAAGATGTTGCTGCTGGAGGAGTACTAATAGCAAGTTTAAATGCTTGTATAATTGGTTATTTACTATTTTATGATAAACTAGAAACTGTAGGAGCATCTGTATTTTTTACAATAAGAAAATCACCAATTCATGTTACTCTTATATGTATAGTTTTAGTTTTAATAGCAGTAGTAGTAGTGAAATCATTAACATCTACAGGAACTCCTCTACAAGGAGGAATGCCAAGTGGTCACTCGGCGCTTGCTTTTGCGCTTGCTACACTTGTAACATTTATGACAGAAAGAGTGGTAGCATCGACACTTGCTTATTTAATGGCAGTTTTAGTTGCACAAAGTAGAATAGAAGGTAAAATACATACTTTTTGGGAAACTGTAGCGGGGGCATTACTTGGAGTTTTGGTAGCTATGTTAGTTTTACAAATAGCTCAATATTAAAAGGTGGGAAAAATATTCCCGCTTTTTTTGCTTAAGAAAATATAAATATACTTTTTTCTTTTTTTCTATTTTGGTATAATGTAATGTACTACTTAAAATAAAAAGTATAGGTGGTCTTTGATGGAGGTTAATATAATGGATAATAGAGAATTATTAGAAATAGCAGAAAAAGCAAGAGAGCACTCTTATTCACCATATTCAAATTTTAAAGTTGGTGCAGCACTTTTGACTAAGAGTGGTAAAGTTTTTACAGGTTGTAATGTAGAATGTGCATCTTTTGGAGGGACAAATTGCGCGGAAAGAACTGCGCTATTTAAAGCTATCTCTGAAGGGTATAAAGATATAGAGGCAATAGCTGTAGCTAGTACTAATTCAGAAAAAAATGAACCTACATATCCGTGTGCTATATGTAGACAGGTAATCATTGAGTTTGGGCCACATATAAGAATAATAACTGGATACTCAAAAGGAGATATACAGGAACAAACTATCGCAGAATTAGTTCCACATTATTTCTCAGGTAGTGACTTCAAATAAATTAAAACAACAAAAGACAAATTGAAAAGAGGAATTAATATGTTTAAATCAGGATTTGTTAGTATAGTAGGAAGACCAAATGTTGGAAAATCTACTCTTATGAATAGCGTAGTTGGAGAAAAAATAGCTATAATGAGTGATAAACCACAAACAACAAGAAATACTATACAAGCAGTTTACACAGACAAAGAATGTCAAATGGTATTTTTAGATACACCAGGTATTCATAAGCCTAAAAATAAATTAGGAGAATTTATGGTGAAATCAGCTACAGATGCATTCAAAAATGTCGATGTAGTATTATATGTAGTTGATGAGTCAAAAAAAATTGGACCAGGAGACAGAATGATAATTGAAAATTTAAGAGGAATAAAAACTCCTAAAATTTTGGTTCTAAACAAAATTGACATGTTAAGTGAAGAAGAATTATTTGACTTAATGAAAATGTACGATGCGGAAAATATGTTTGATGAGATTGTTCCAATATCAGCATTAAAAGGTAAGAACACTGATAGATTACTAAAAGTAATAGAAAGATACTTAGAGGAAGGTCCTCAATATTTCCCAGAGTATATGATAACAGATCAACCTGAAAGAGTTTTAGTATCTGAACTTATAAGAGAAAAAGTTCTACACTATGTACATGATGAGATACCTCATGGGGTTGCTGTAGAAATAGAAAGAATGAAAAAAAGACCAGATAAAGATATAATAGATATATCTGCTGTTATATACTGTGAAAGAAGTTCACATAAAGGTATAATAATAGGTAAAAATGGTAGAAAGTTAAAAGGGATAGGAAAATCAGCAAGAGAAGAGATTGAATTATTACTAGGATCTCAAATTAACCTTCAAGTTTGGGTTAAAGTTAAAGAAAATTGGAGAAACCTACAAAGTTTTATAAATAACTTTGGGTATACTGATAAATAATAAAGGTGGGTTTTATGGATAGGAAAGATGAACATTCCAAGCTGTTGTTAAATCAAGTTGAGGATTTAATAGACAACAATAAAATTTTAGAATTAAGAGAATTAATGGAAGAATATCATAACAGGGATATTTTTGACATACTAGAAAACTTAGACGAAGACAAACAAATAAAGCTTTTTGAAATATTACCTATAGATATGGCAGCTTCCATACTTGATGAAACTGATTCAGAATTTTTTAGGCATATACTTTCTAAGTTAAACATAGAGCATAAAGCTAATATTTTAGAAATGATGTCTTTAGATGATATGGCAGATATCTTAGGCGAGTTAGAAGAAAATGAGAGAGAAGAAATTATAAACCTTCTAAATCAAGAAGATGCCCAAGATGTAAAAGAACTTCTTATATATGAAGAAGAATCTGCTGGAGGTATAATGACAACTGGCTACATATCTATAAATAAAGATATGACAGCAAAAGATGCCATAGAATATATGAGAGAAAATGCTATAGATGCAGAAACCATCTATTATATGTATGTGGTTGATAATTTTGATAAGTTAGTTGGAGTATTATCATTAAGAGAGCTTATAATATCAAGAGATGATAGCATAATAGAAGATTTAATGAGTGAAAATATAATTTCTGTATATGTAGATGAAGATCGAGAAGAAGCTGTTAAGCTTGTATCTAAATACGATTTAATAGCTATCCCTGTAATAGATAGAAATCGCATTTTAAAAGGGATTATAACAGTAGATGATGTAATAGATGTAATTGAAGAAGAAGCTAGTGAAGATATGTATAAATTCGCTGGTACATCAGAACAAGAAAGAGATACTATCGAACAAACTAATGTAGATCCAAAAGATAAGGTATTGTCGTCTTTTAAAGCTAGAATACCTTGGCTTATAGTAACTTTAGTTGGTGGTTTTATAGCTACATTGATATTATCGAGTTTTGATTATGTAATTGATTCAAAGTATTTTCCTTTGATATACTTTGTTCCGGTTGTTACAGGTATGGCTGGGAATATAGGAACTCAAGCATCAGCACTTACTGTAATGGCACTGTCTAATAAAAAGTTAGATTTTAAAAATGTATTATTAGAAGGAATGGTAGGTGTATTTACAGGAATTATATGTAGTTTCATTATAGGAATAGCTACGTATATTTTTGTAAAGGACATAAATATAGTTTTAATAGTATCTGTATCATTGCTTATAAATATGATAATAGGGGCAATGATTGGATCATTTATACCTATGATGTTTAAAAAAATGGATGTAGATCCGTCAATTGTTTCTGCTCCATTAATAGCTACATCCCTTGATATAATTGGGATGGTTATCTATTTTTTAATAACAACAATTACATTGTCAAAAATTGTCTAACAACTTAATGCATTTTTTTCCCCTTTCTTACTAAAAATATAGTATAAGCGTAAGAAGGGGGTTTTTAAAAATGAACAATCTGTGTTGGGAAGTTTTTAAAAAAACAGGAAGTATAGAAGCCTATCTATACTTAAAAAATAGCATAAATACAAACAATGGCGAAGTTAATATGAATAGGGAGATAGAAAACGACCATGATAATTGTGAACACCCAGGGGATAGTACTAAGATCAGCAAGATATAAAGAAAATGATTTGATTTTAACAATATTTACACGAAAACTTGGGAAGATATCAGCTATAGCAAAAGGAGCAAAACGAAATAAAAGCTCATTACTATCCTCTTCTCAGGTTTTCTCCTACTCTAACTTTACTTTAAAAAAACAAGGTAACATGTATAGAGTGAGTCAAAGTGAGACCATTAAAAACTTTTATGATATTGCATATGATATAGAAGCCTTTTCCTATGCGACATATATAACAAGTTTAGTAGATGGATCTATATATGAAAATCAAACTAATAACAGGCTTTTTGTTTTATTAGCACAAACTCTTTATCTATATACTCAAAATGAGGTTGATAAAGAATACATAACTAGAGCATTTGAGCTAAAGTTTTTAGACTATACAGGCTTTAAACCAATAGTAAATAGATGTGTCAACTGTAATACTACAAATCTTAAAAGTAGTGTATTTAATGTTGATGAAGGTGGAATACTATGTGAAAAGTGTAAAGTAAACCATGTGTATAATTTTAAAATTGATAGTACTACTATAAAATTAATGGATTATATTTTTAGAAATGATATATTAACTTGTAGTAAAGCTAAGGTATCAAAGTACTTAGTAAATGAACTAACAAAAATTTTAAAAGTATACGTTCAGGTTTACGTTGACAATGCAAACACAAAATCATTACACTTATTACAAGGAATAGAAAATAATAAAGGAGCTGATATTGATGACTGATATAACATTAGAAAAGATAGATCAAGTATTAGAGAGAGTTCCAAGTGCAAGTTATGCAGAAGCTAAAGAAGCATTAGTGATTAGCGATGGAAATGTATTAGATGCAATAATATATTTAGAGCAAAACAAAAAAACTGCAAAAGTAAAAAATAAGGCAAAAGAAAAAATGGAAACTGCTTTAGGAAAAGATGCAGAAGAAATAAAAAATCAATTAAAAGAAATGCTAAAAAGAAGCAACGTTATAAGAGTAATAGTTGAAAAAGACAATAAAATTATAATGAATATTCCTTTAACAGTTGGAGTTGTTGGGTTAGCACTAGGACCTTTAGTTACATTAGTGGGACTTTCAGCAGCTGTAATAGGCAAATTTAATATAAAAGTTCAAAATGAAGAAGACAAAACAGTTGTTGATTTAGGAGAACTAAATGAAGATACATTAAATATGCTAAAAAATATGTTAACAAACACTGCAAAAGAAGTTACTGATGTAGTTAAACATAATAAAAAAGATGATAAAGATATAACTGAAGAATTAATAAAAGAGGATGACAATATAACTAAATACTAAAAAAGTGTTGACAAAACTAATATTTAAGCATATTGACAAATACTCTATACTTTGATATTCTAAAAGTTAGAAAATAACCATTTAATGGCCTTTCGTGTAGACGAAAGGCTTTGTTTTTAATACAGGAGGTATTCGTATGAATTTTCAAAATATGATACTAACATTACAAGATTATTGGGCTAAGCAAGGATGTATAATGATGCAACCTTATGACGTAGAAAAAGGTGCAGGAACAATGAACCCAAATACATTCTTAAGATCTTTAGGACCAGAACCTTGGAAAGTATGTTATGTAGAACCATCTAGAAGACCGGCAGATGGAAGATACGGTGAGAACCCAAATAGATTATATCAACATCACCAATTCCAAGTTATCTTAAAACCATCTCCAGATAATATACAAGAGTTATACTTAGGAAGTTTAGAGGCTATAGGAATAGATACAAAAGCACATGATATAAGATTTGTTGAAGATAACTGGGAAGCAACTGCTGTTGGAGCATGGGGTCTTGGTTGGGAAGTTTGGTTAGACGGTATGGAAATAACACAGTTTACTTACTTCCAACAAGTTGGTGGAATCGAGTGTGAGCTTGAAACAGGAGAAATTACATATGGTTTAGAAAGACTAGCTATGTACCTTCAAGAAGTTGAAAGTGTATACGATTTAAAATGGAATGATGAAATAACATATGGAGAAGTATTCAATAGAGCTGAATATGAAAACTCTGTATACGCATTTGAAGAGTGTGATGCAGATATGTTATTTAACTTATTTGATGTATATGAAAAAGAAGCATTAAGACTTATGGAAAAAGGATTAATAACTCCAGCATATGATTATGTGTTAAAATGTTCGCACACATTTAATACTCTAGATGCAAGAGGAGCTATAGGTGTAAGTCAAAGAGCTTCATTTATAAGTAGAGTTAGAAATATGGCTAGAACAGTAGCTAAGGCTTATGTAGAGTTAAGAAAAGAAATGGGATATCCACTTTTAAAGGAAGGTGACAAATAATGAAAAATTACCTTTTATTTGAAATAGGTGTTGAGGAATTACCTGCAAGATATGTAAATTCAGCAATGGACCAATTAAAAACTAACATAGTTAAATCCTTTAATGAAAATAGAATAACTTTTGATGAAGTTAATGTATATTCTACACCAAGAAGATTAACTGTTATAGTTAATAGTATATGTGAAAAACAATCAGATTTAGAAGAAGAAGTAAAAGGACCAGCTAAGAGAATAGCAGTTGACGCTGAAGGCAACTATACTAAACCTCTTTTAGGATTTATGAAGAGCAAAGGTATAAAAGAAGAAGACTTATACTTTAAACAAGTTGGAAAAGAAGAATATGCTTTCGGTAAAATAAAGCAAGATGGACAATTAACTAGTGAAGTTTTAAAAAGCATACTTCCAGAAGCTATAAAATCTATGACGTTCCCTAAGGCTATGCGTTGGGGTGGAAAGAACATGAGATTTATAAGACCGATAAGATGGATGGTTTGTATATTAAATGATTCTGTACTTGATATAGAGTTAGAAGGAATAGTATCATCTAATACTACTAAAGGACATAGATTCTTAGGAGAAAGTGAATTTGAAGTAAATACTTTAAATGAATACTTAACTAAATTAGAAGAGAACTTTGTAATATTAAATCAAGACAAAAGAAAAGAATTAATAAAGAAACAATGTGACGATGTTGCTAAATCTTTAGGTGGAGAAATAGAATTTGATGAAGAATTACTTGAAGAAGTAACTCATTTAGTAGAGTATCCAACTGCATTCTATGGAGAATTTGATGAAGATTATGCTAAACTTCCAAAAGAAGTTGTAATAACACCAATGAAACAACATCAAAGATATTTCCCTGTTTTAAAGGATGGAAAATTACTTCCAAACTTTATAGCTGTTAGAAATGGAGATAGTCATAGAATTGATAACGTTAAAAAAGGTAATGAAAAAGTATTAGAAGCTAGACTTGCAGATGCATTATTCTTCTATAAAGAAGATACTAAGAAGTCTTTAGAAAGCTACATAGAAAAATTAAAAACTGTTGTGTTCCAAGCTAAACTTGGTACAGTTTATGATAAATCTTTAAGAATAGAAAAATTAGCTAATGATATATTAGAAAAATTAAATGAAACAGATATAAAAGAAGATACACTTCGTGCAGCTAAATTATGCAAGGCAGACTTAGTTACAGGTATGGTATTTGAATTTACTGAACTTCAAGGTGTAATGGGAAGAGAATATGCAAAAGTAAGTGGTGAAAATGAAAATGTAGCAGAAGCTATATTTGAACATTATTTACCTAGATTTGCAGGAGATATACTTCCAGCTACTAAATCTGGAATAGTTTTATCTATAGCAGATAAATTAGATTCTATAGCAGGATTCTTTGCTATAGGAATACAACCAACAGGATCACAAGATCCATATGCTTTAAGAAGACAAGCATTAGGTATAATAAATATATTAATGGATAACAACTTAGATATAAGTTTAAGAGAACTTGTATCATTAACTCTTGATAATTATTCATTTATAGAGTTTGACAAAGATGAAGTTTTAAATCAAATAATGGAATTCTTCAAAGATAGAATAAAGAATTTATTTAGAGATTTAGGCATCAGATATGATGTTATAGATGCTATATTAAGTTCTAATATAGATGATATAGCTGATATGTATGCTAGAGCTAAGGCTTTAAACTCTTGGATAGATAAAGGTGAGTTAGTTGAAATGTTAACAGCATTCAACAGAGTTTCTACTTTAGCAGAAAAAGCTGAAACTAATGAAGTTAATATAAACTTAATGAGAGAAGAAGCAGAATTTAATTTATATCAACAATTCCAAGAAATAAGTTCAAATGTTGAGCACTTATTAGCTAATAAAGAATATACAAAAGCTCTTGATGCATTCGCATCGTTAAGACCAGCAATAGATAATATGTTTGACTCAGTAATGATAATGGACAAGGACGAGGCTATAAAGAACAACAGATTAGCCATATTAAAACAAATATATGACATAATGTTAAATATTTGTGACCTATCAAAGATAGTGTACAAATAGTCTGTTAAAATAACCGAGGGAATTTTTCCTCGGTTATTTAAATCTTTAATAAAAGTAGATTATAGGGTAAATTTTACCTAAAGTGGGATAAAAAAGGACCCTATGGTTAAAACTGTAATTAAATAAATAAGAAATTAAATATATAAATTTAATTTCTGTATTTACAACACAATATAAAATATATATAATATACTATATAAGATAAAAACGGATAAACAGTGTATCACAATAAAGAGGAGTGTGATTATTATTCAACTTAATAATAGACAACTAAAGATAATCGATATCGTTAAAGAAAGTGAACCTATAACAAGTGAATGCATAGCAGCCAAACTTAATGTGACTAGAGCTACATTAAGGTCTGATTTAGCTATACTTACTATGACTGGAGTATTAGATGCTAGACCTAAGGTTGGGTATTTTTATTCAGGAATAGATAAAGTTAACTTACTAGGAGATAAAATAAAAAACAAAACTGTAGCGGACATAATGAGTATGCCTATAATGGTAACACAAGATACAAATGTTTATGATACTATAGTAAATATATTCTTATCAGATGTTGGAAGTGTATTTATAATAGATGATGAAAAAGAATTATGTGGAATAGTATCAAGAAAAGATTTATTAAAAGCAACTATAGGTGGGGGAGACATAAACAAGATACCTGTAGGTATGATAATGACAAGAACACCTAATGTTGTAACTGTTACAAGTGAAGATACTGTTGTACTAGCAGCAAAGAGAATAATAGAACACGAAGTAGATTCAATACCTGTTGTAGAAGAAATAAAAAGGGATAATACAATAATAAATAAGGTTGTTGGTAGAATTTCTAAAACTAACATAACAAAACTATTTTTAGAGATAGCGGATAATTAAAGGAGGAGTATATGGATAATTTAGTCATATATGTAATATCAGACTCAGTAGGGGAAACAGCTCAGCAAGTTACTAAAGCTGCAATATCTCAATTTCAATTAAAGGATGACTATGAAATAAGAAGATTTCCATATGTTGTAGAAGTTAATTTTTTAGAAGAAATATTAAAAAGTGCTAAAGAAGAAAATGCAATAGTTATATATACATTAGTTGAAAATGAACTTTTAACATTTACTGAAAATTACTGTAGCAAGGAAAATTTAAGTTGTGTAGACTTAATGACTCCAATATTAAAGCAAATTGCTAATAAAATAGGAGTTAAGCCAAGAAGAGAACCAGGAATTATAAGAAAATTAGATGAAAGCTACTTTAAAAGAGTAGAAGCTATAGAATTTGCTGTTAAATATGATGATGGAAAAGATCCTAGAGGCATATTACAAGCTGATATAATATTACTTGGAATATCAAGAACATCTAAGACACCATTAAGCATGTATTTAGCGAATAAAAATATAAAGGTGGCTAATGTTCCTTTAGTTCCAGAAATACCAATACCTAAGGAAGTATTCGAAATAAATCAAAAGAAAATAATAGGTCTTACTAATACGCCTGAAAAGTTAAATCAAATAAGACAAGAAAGATTAAAAGCTTTAGGATTATCAAGTAATGCTAATTACGCTAAATTTGATAGAATACTTCAAGAGTTAGATTACTCAGATAAAATAATGAAAAAAGTTGGATGTCCAGTTATAGATGTGTCTAGCAAAGCAATAGAAGAAACAGCTGGAATCATAATGGATGTAATGAAAGAAAATGGATTGAAAGTATTTAGAGATAACGATAAATAGGATTTTAGTGCACATCGGAATCACTTTCGGTGTGTAGTATAAATCTTATTTATTAAGATTTATAAGGAATGGGTTAGGTGACAAAAAAACGTTTAACCGAGTACTTTGAAAATAATAACTAAGAAATTTAGTTATTACTTTAATAATAAATTTTAGGATAACAAATTAATCATGCTTGAATACAATGTACAGTATATCTGTATAAAAAACATACTAGGAGGAGTTTTAGATGAGTAAGTTTGTTTATAGTTTTGCTGAGGGGTCAAAGGAAATGAAGAGTCTTTTAGGTGGTAAGGGTGCTAACTTAGCCGAGATGACTAAGATAGGCTTACCAGTGCCTCCAGGTTTTACAATATCAACAGAGGCTTGTAATGACTATTACGTAAATGATGAAAGTATAAGAGAAGATATAGTTTTACAGATAGAAGAAAAATTAGTAGAGCTAGAGAAATCTTTAAATAAAAAATTAGGATGTAATGAAAATCCATTATTATTATCTGTTCGTTCTGGTGCAGTTTTCTCAATGCCAGGTATGATGGATACTATATTAAACTTAGGTCTTAATGATACTTCAGTTAAGGCAATAGCTAAGAATACTAACAATGAAAGATTTGCATATGACAGTTATAGAAGATTTATACAAATGTTCTCAGATGTTGCAATGGGAGTTCCAAAGTATAAATTTGAAAATGCTTTAGATAAAATAAAAGAAGAAAAAGGATACAAATTTGATACAGATCTTACAAGTGAAGATTTAAAAGTATTAGTTGAAGAATATAAGAAGATATACAAAAAAGAATTAAGACAAATATTCCCAGAAGATCCAAAAGAGCAATTAATGTTAGCTATAAAAGCAGTATTTAAATCATGGAACAATCCAAGAGCAAATATTTACCGTAAGTTAAATGATATTCCTCATAACTTAGGAACTGCAGTTAATATACAATCAATGGTATTTGGAAACATGGGAGAGACTAGTGGAACAGGAGTTGCATTTACAAGAAACCCATCTACTGGAGAAAATAAATTATTTGGAGAATACTTAATAAATGCACAAGGTGAAGATGTTGTTGCAGGAATTAGAACTCCAAAAGATATAGATACATTAAAAGAAGCTATGCCAGCTATATATGATGAATTTGTAAAAATAACTAATATACTTGAAAATCACTATAAAGATATGCAAGATATAGAGTTTACTATAGAAAATGAAAAATTATATATACTTCAAACTAGAAATGGAAAAAGAACTGCAAAAGCAGCTATAAATATTGCAGTTGAATTAGTTGAAGAAAAAATAATAGATGAAAAAGAAGCTATAATGAGAATTGAACCTAATCAATTAGATCAATTACTACATCCAAACTTTGAAGAGAAATCTTTAAAAAATGCTAAGCTTATAGCTAAAGGATTACCAGCTTCTCCAGGAGCTAGTTGCGGTAAAGTATACTTTAATGCAAATGATGTTGTAAAGGCAGCTGAAAAAGGAGAAGAAGTTATACTTGTAAGATTAGAGACATCACCAGAAGATATAGAAGGTATGGTTGTAGCACAAGGAATACTTACAGCTAGAGGTGGTATGACATCACATGCTGCAGTTGTAGCTAGAGGTATGGGTAAATGTTGTGTTGCAGGATGTGGAGAAATAAAAGTAGATGAGTACTATAAAGAAATAACTGTAGATGGATTAGTTATAAAAGAAGGAGATTATATATCTCTAGATGGATCAACAGGATGTGTTTATTTAGGAGAAATAGAAAAGACAGATGTTGCTCTTACAGGAAACTTTGAGGTACTTATGAACTGGGTTGATGAGTACAAAACATTACAAGTAAGAACTAATGCAGATACTCCAAGAGATGCAAGTGTTGCTATAAGTTTTGGAGCAGAAGGAATAGGATTATGTAGAACTGAGCATATGTTCTTTGATGAAGATAGAATACCAGCTGTTAGAGAAATGATTTTATCAAGAACATTAGAGCAAAGACTAGTTGCTCTTGAAAAATTACTACCTATGCAAAGAGAAGACTTTACTGAAATATTCAAAGTTATGGATGGAAGACATGTTAATATAAGATTACTAGATCCACCACTACATGAGTTCTTACCTCATGATGATGAAGCTATAGAAGCTTTAGCAAAAACTATGGGACTTGAAGTTAAAGAAATAAGAAAGAGAATAGTAGATTTACAAGAACTAAATCCAATGCTTGGACACAGAGGTTGTAGATTAGCAATAACTTATCCTGAGATAGCTATGATGCAAGCAAAAGCTATAATACAAGGAGCTATAGAAGCTAAAAATAGTGGAGTAGAAGTTAATCCAGAAATAATGATACCTCTAGTAGGAGAAGTTAAGGAATTAAAAACTATAAAAGAAAATGTAATATCTGTAATAAATGAAGAACTTGATAAGTCAGGAGTTAAAGTAGACTATACAGTTGGAACTATGATAGAGGTTCCAAGAGCATGTTTAACTGCAGATGAAGTAGCAACTGAAGCTGATTTCTTTAGCTTTGGAACAAATGACTTAACTCAAATGACATTTGGATACTCAAGAGACGATGCAAATAAATTCTTAGGTGACTATATAAATAGTGAAATACTTGAAAAAGATCCATTCCAAGTACTAGACCAAAATGGAGTTGGTAAACTAGTTCAAATGGCAGCTAAATTAGGTAGAGGGGTTAAGCCAAACCTTAAATTAGGTATATGTGGAGAGCATGGAGGAGAACCATCTTCTATAGAGTTCTGCTACAAAACAGGATTAAATTATGTATCTTGTTCACCATATAGAGTACCTATTGCTAGACTTGCAGCAGCTCAAGCAGCTATAAAAAATAATAAGTAGTAAATTAAAGGAATTGGGATATCCCAATTCCTTTTTTATTTTACATAAATTATGTTAACCTAAATATTTTTTATTTAAGTAATACTCATTTTTACATTCTCTTAATGTTGTTTACCAATAGTTAACATGTCTCTAATTTGGATTTAACATAGTTACTTTATTATAAAAATGTAAAGAAAATTCAAATAAAGGAATAAACGACAATAAAGTCGGAAAAATAATAAAGTAATTATAAAAATTATAACTTTGTGGAGGTTACCTATGTTTAAAAAGAAAATTGGAGTTTTACTAATGAGTACTATAATGATAGGAACATTAGCTGTAGGATGTGGATCGAAGGATTCTGGTGGTGGAAGTAAAGTATCTGTATCAGGATCAACTTCAGTAGGACCACTTATGGAAAAAGAAGCAGAAGCTTATAAATCAGTAGACTCTAAAGTATCTATAGAAATAAATCAATTAGGATCATCAGCAGGGATAAAAGATGCAATAAATGGGGTAGCAGAAATAGGGATGTCATCTAGAGATTTAAAAGGTGAAGAAAAACAAGCAGGTCTTAAAGAAGACAAGATAGCAGTAGATGGAATTGGTATAATAACTCACAAAAACAATGGAGTTAAGTCAATTACGATGGATCAATTAAAAGGAATATATACTGGAAAAATAACTAACTGGAAAGAACTTGGAGGAAAAGATGCTCCTATAGTTGTTGTTTCAAGAGAAGATGGATCAGGAACTAGAGATGCATTCCAAGAAATAGTTGGATTTGAATCTACTCATTTAACAAAAGAAGCTCAAATAAGTGATGGAAACGGAAATATAAAATCAACAGTAGCTGGAAATGAAAATGCCATAGGATACACTTCATTTAGTTATTTAGATGACAGCATACATACACTTCAATTAGATGGAGTAGATGCTACAGCAGAAAATGCTAAGAGTGGAAAATATAAATTATCAAGACCATTCTTACTAGTATACAAAGAAGATAAACTAAGCGAAAATGGTAAGAAATTTATGGACTATATAACTAGTGAAGATGGACAAAAAGTAGTAGAAGAAGAAGGTTTAATAACACTTAAATAATATAAAAAAACTCTTTCTAAAAAATTTAGAAAGAGTTTTTTATTTGAATCTATAACATAAACAAGCTTATTACCATACTATATATTATTAACTTTTTATTTTTATAGGAGGGATAATAATGATCAAGTGTCCAAGATGTGGTAAGGAAGTATCAAATAGACCAGGTACAGTTTGCCCAAGATGTGGTCTTGATGTAGGTAAAGTAACTGAGAAAGTAAGATGTCCTGAGGCTAGTTGTAGAGCTTTAGTTTCTAAAAAATTAGAATATTGTCCAAAGTGTGGATGTAAGTTGAAAGGGTATAATTTAAATGAAATATTAAAAATAGCAAAAATGAGATTTAGTAATAATTTTCCAGATGAGGAATAAGAGCTTTTTAAAAGCTCTTTTTTTGTTTAAAATAGTATATAGTAAATAATATTTATGGAGGCAGTATATTGCAAATAAACCAACTAAGATATTTTATAGAAGTAGCTAGAACGGGATCTATGAATCAAGCTGCAAGCAACTTATTCATATCTCAACCTAATTTAAGCAAAGCAATAGTAAATTTAGAAGAAGAGTTTAAAATAAAAGTATTTGATAGAACTAATAGAGGTGTAAAACTAACAAAAGAAGGTAAAGATTTTTTGACTTATGCAACTTATATAATAAATCAAATTGACAATTTAGAAAAAATATACTCAGACTTGTCTCAAGAAAATGGATTTAAATTAGAAGTTTCGAGTATGAAGTTGTATACTTTAGGAATTGTATTGAGCGAGGTTTATAAAAAAGTTAATAATAAAAAAGTTAAAATTTCACTAAAAGAAACTCATAAAGAAAAGATAATAGAAGATGTATCAACAATGAAGTCTGAAATAGGTATAATAGCACTTTCTAATATGCAAGAGAGGGTATTTAAAGGAGTTTTAGAAAATAGAGACTTGGAATTCAATCCAATATGTAAAGACAAAATATATATTTACATAGGTAAGAACAATCCTTTATATAATAATGATGTTATAAAACCAGAGGAGCTAAATGAATTTATATGTGTACATTTAGTAGAAGAACCTATAAACGCACTTACATATAGTGTGGAGCTAGATTTATTAGGATTTTCTCATAAGGATAGAGCAATATATTTAAATGACAAAGAAACTATAACACAGTTTGTTTTAGAAACGAATGCCTATGTAATAGCATCAGGGTTTAATAAAATAGAAAACGTTAGAGGAATAAGGGCTATACCACTTGAAGATGATAGTGTTCACTTTACAGTTGGATGGATTAAGAGAAGAAAAGAAGAACTCTCAGATGAAGCAAAGTTATTTTTAGAAATACTTTTAGAAAATATGCGAAATACGTAACTGTTATAAATTTTAGTTATAGCTAGTAATAGTATATATATATTAACGATAAATCTCTAGATTTGATAGTATATTAATATAGCTTTATCAAAGGAGGAGATTTATAAAATGGATACAGTTATAGATAAATCGAATATAATGGAAGATGATAATATAGGTAGAGTCATATGGAAATTTGCTATACCAGGAATTATAGCAAGTTTAATAAGTGCCATATATAATATAGTAGATACAGCATTTATAGGTATGTTAAATGATACACTAGCAATGGCTGCAGTATCAGTAATATTTCCTTTATTTATACTAATTAATGCAGTGGGTCAATTAATAGGCGTAGGAGCTTCATCGTATATAGCAAGACTTCTAGGGGCTAAAAATAAAGATGCGGCAGATGATGTAGCTTCAACTGCGATAATATCATCAGTAATAGTAGGAATTCTATTTACTATTTTAATACTAGTATTTCTAGAACCAATTTTAAGATTATTAGGAGCAACAGACAGTGTAATGCCGTATGCAATGGATTATGCAAAACCTATTGCAATAGGGGCTAGTTTACCAATAATGATGCCAACACTTGCAAACATTATAAGGTCAGAGGGAAATACAAAACTTAGTGCAGTAGCGGTGGCACTAGGTGCTATAATAAATATAATTTTAGACCCAATACTAATGTTTACATTTAATATGGGAGTAGTAGGAGCGTCTTTAGCTACAGTAATAGGGCAACTTGCATCAGTAGTTTTGTTATTATCATATTATATAACAAATAAAAGTTATCTAAAATTAAGTATAAAAAACTTTAAATTATCAAAGAGCATATATGGAGAAATTATTTCTGTTGGAACTGCAACTTTTTTAATTCAAGCTTTAATAAGTATATCTATGGGACTTTTAAACATAGCATCAAAACCATATGGAAATGAGTTAATTGCATCGTTTGGTATAGCTTTAAAACTATCTTCATTAGTTATGTTTGTTGTTATAGGATACAATCAAGGATTTCAACCTATTGCAAGTTATAATTATGGAGCAGGAAATTATGAAAAATTAAGGGAAGCAATAAAGATATCTATTAAGAGAACAACTATATTTTCTACATTAGCAACTATAGTCTTAATGATATTTGCACCAACTGCTATTAATTTATTTAGTAATGACCCAGCAGTTATCGAGGTAGGGGCTAAAACATTAAGATATACTCTTTTACTATATCCTCTATTAGGGTTTACACAATTATATGCAGTGTTATATCAATCATTAGGTATGCCAAAAGAAGCTTTAATCGTAGGTACAGCTAGACAAGGTATATTTTTCTTACCATTAATTATAATATTACCAAAATTAATTGGTGTTGATGGGGTATTACTTACTCAAGCAGTAGCAGATTTGTTTACGGTAATATTAACTGCATTTTATGCTCACAAGACAAACAAAGACTTAAAAAACATGGTAGCAGGGAAAACAAGTAAAAATACATGTTTATCTAATTAAACTTTAAATAAATAAGAAACAAATGACGTAATTTTATATTACCTCATTTGTTTTTTTGCGCTTAAATAGATTACATTTACGAAAAATTTATGAATAACCTTTGAGACTTAGTTATATCAATATTGAATGTTTTGAGCGCAAAAAAAGTTTTTGAGCAACGGACGAAGTCGTTTGAGTAACGGGACACGAGTTTACCGAGTGGACGTTGACGACATGAAATTTGGACGACATGAGCGAAGCGAATTTTTGCGCTTAAGTAAATTATCTTGAATATAAGTTATGTAAAAATATGGTAATATATATATGGGTTAATTGAAAAGATATATAAGATAGGGGAGATTTTATTGTATAGAATAGTTATTTGTGAAGATGATGAGTCACAAAGAAGTAATTTATATAATTCGATATTTAATATATTCGATGAAATTTCGAATAAGGTTGAGATATTTGAATTTAAATCAGGAGAAGCACTTTTAAGCTCTGAAATTGAAGATATAGATATATTTTTTCTAGATATACAAATGGATGAAATAACAGGTATGGATGTTGCAAAAAAAATTAGAGAAAAAAATAGTGTTTCAGAAATAATTTTTATAACTTCACTAATTGAGTATGTACAAGAGGGGTATAAGGTAAGAGCATACAGATACTTATTAAAGCCGATAGAACATGAAGATCTAAAAGAAAATATTTTAAGCTGCATATCAGATATTATAGGCAAAAGAGATAACTTTATGATTGTAGAGGAAAATGGAAGCAAGCATAAAGTATCTATTAAAAATATTACATATATAGAAATTATAAAAAAAGATATAACAATTCATACCTTAGATAGAGACTACAATATTAAAAATAGGATTAAGAATTTAGAAAAAGAGTTATTAGTACATAATTTTTTTAGATGTCATAAGAGTTATTTAATAAATATGGAGCATGTTGATTTTATAGGAAAAGATAATGTGATGATAAAAAATGAAGAGATACCTGTTAGTAAACATAGAATGAGCAATTTAAAAACTAAATTAACAAACATGTTGGGGTCAATAATATGTTAAAGGAAAATTGTGTTTACTTATTAATTATATTAATATCTTCTTCTATAGAATTAACAACTTTAAATGTAGTATTAAATGAATTTGCAGAATTAAAAAATAATAGAAAAAAAATAGTTACTAATTTAATTATTTTCATTTTATTATTTTCTATGTGCAAAATTATTGCAGTTAGTATAATAGCAGAAGCTAATTGGACGATTAAAGAAGCAGAATTATGGACACCGATAATTAAATCTACAAAAGTATTAATATCTATAATTTTAATTATGGTATTTGTAAAAATTAACTATGAAATGAAATCTATTAAAAGTTTAATTATAAGTATAGGTTATATTTTGTTTTTAGGTTTGCTTAATGAGGGCACATATGCTTTTTTAATATTAATATGTAATCGATTAGAAGGTATGGACTATCTAAATTTAAGTGATTATTGGTATTATACATTCAGATATGCAAAACTAGTTTTTTTAGAAGTAAATATACTAACAAATTTATTGTTGATATATATTGTATCAATAACTAAAGCCTTAAAGTTAAAATTTAGCCTAAATAACACGCAATATAAATATATATTTTTTTCAATAATATTAAATTTATTAAGTGCTATATTAATATTTGCAACAATATATAAAACAACACAATCAATAACAAATTTTGCTTTAGATTTTGTAATTGTATTAATTTCAAGTAGTATACTTGTTTTAAATATATTCTTTATGTGGTTAATAATAAGAGTTATAAAAGATAGCAACTTAAGGGCAGAAAATAAATGCATAAAAGAAAATATACAATTACAGCATCAGTATTATTTGAATATGCAAGAATCTCAAATGAAAGTTAAAAAATTATATCATGATATGAAAAATCATATGATATGTATAGAAAATCTATATGGTAAAAATGAATATGTAGAAAGTATAAATAACCAACTTAAAGAGTGTAATTCTATATTTAATACAAATAATATGATTTTAGATATTATATTAAATGATAAAAAACGTATTTGTGAAAGCAAAGGAATAGATTTGATAGCTAATATAAACTTTAAAGAATGTAATTTTATAGACTCGGCAGATGTATGTAGTATATTTTCAAATATGATAGATAATGCCATAGAAGCTTGTGAAAATATAGAAGATAACAGTATTTCGAAGAAAATTAACATAAAAGGAACTATAGTTAAAGATTTATATATTATAAAATGTGAAAATCCAAAAAATAATATAATTAAATTAAAAAGTGGTAAGATTTTAACCAATAAAAAAGATAAGTTTTTACATGGTATAGGTATAAGTAGTATGAAAAATTCTATAGAAAAATACAATGGAAATTTAGAAGTAAATGATTTAAATACCAGATTTTTAATAAATATTTGTATACCCTTAAAACTTAATGAAAATAATTTATACATAAAAAATGCATAGTGATAAAAGTAATGAAAAAAGAACATCTAAACAATTAGATGTTCTTTTTTTGCCCAGTTATATCTAAAAAATACCCAGTTGTGTCTTTTATATTGTTAAAAGATTAAATAAAATATATATTTTTTATGAAAATACTTATGGGGATTTTAGGAGGTAAATATGTCAATTTTAAAAATAAAAAATTTGAGTAAGGTGTATGGAGAAAATGAAACAGAGGTAAAGGCGTTAAGCCATATAAACTTAGAAATAAACAAAGGGGAGTTTGTTGTAATAGTAGGAAAAAGTGGAAGTGGGAAAAGTACACTTCTTCATATAATGGCAGGACTTGAAACTCCTACACATGGAGATGTAATTATAGAAAATACAAACCTTTCTTCTTTAAATGAAAAAGAAAGA
The DNA here is from genome assembly GCF_019916025.1 of Paraclostridium bifermentans. Classification (NCBI taxonomy): domain Bacteria; kingdom Bacillati; phylum Bacillota; class Clostridia; order Peptostreptococcales; family Peptostreptococcaceae; genus Paraclostridium; species Paraclostridium bifermentans. The sequence goes on from NZ_CP079737.1 coordinate 768,870, forward strand.
TCATTGCTTCGTAAAGAAAAAATAGGATTAATATTTCAATCATACAACTTGATACCAGTTTTAACAGTGGAAGAAAATATAAAATTACCAACTATAAATACAATTAATCAAGATGATGGATACGTAAATGAATTGATGGAGTTACTTAATATAAAAGAAAGAAAAAATCATTTGCAAAATCAATTGTCAGGGGGGCAACAACAAAGGGTTGCAATAGGAAGAGCACTTGTAAATAAGCCTGCTATTATATTTGCAGATGAACCTACGGGAAATTTAGATACAAAAACAGAAAATGAGGTTTTAAATCTTTTAAAAGAATCTCAGAAAAAATATAATCAAACGATAATAATGATAACTCACAATATGGATATTGCAAAGTATGCGGATAAAGTTATAAAAATAGAAGATGGAATTATAAGAGAGTAGGTGAAATTATGAGACTTATAGATATAGTTAAAAGTTATATTATGAAAAATAAGAAAAATTCATTATTAATAATTGTAAGTATTATAATTTCAACTGCGCTTTTTTTAGTAATGAATATAATAAGTGAAGATGCAAGAAATATAATGATAAATCAAGCAAAACAAGAACTAGGGTTAAAAAATGTTTCATATTGGAATCCAACTAACAAGCAGGTAAAAGATATAGAAAATAACTCTAGAGTAGATAAAGTAGGCAAATCTATGCTTTTAGGACTTCATGATATTGGGCATGCTCAGACATTACAAATATTATGGGATGATAAGGTAGCACAAGAAATAAACAAATGTTATGAATTAAAAGAAGGAAAGTTGCCAACAAAGGAAAATGAAATTGCAGTAGATTCATGGTATATAGACCAAAAGAAAATTAAAAATCCAATAGGACAAACAATAAAATTAAATTATATGAAACCTAAAGCAAATGGAAGTACTTTATATACAGGTAAAAAAGATTTCAAGATAGTAGGTATTTTAAAATCAGACTCTATTTTAAAAGAACAAGGCATGTCTATAGGAGCTATAAGTGAAGAGTGTGCTATTAAAAACATACCAGTTAAAGATAAATACGACCAAGTTATGTTAACTTTTAAAAAAGAAAAAAATATACCTAAGCAAGTGGAAAAACTTGTAAAAGAAGAAAACTTAAATAAAGATTATATGAATTTAAACAATAAGTTGATAATAGCAATGTCAGATAGTATGAGCTTAAAAATACCATACATAATAATTAATATGGTTCTAGCATTTACTACAATATTGCTTATATATAACATATTTTATATATTAGTATCAAATAGAACAAAGGATTTTGGCATATTAAGGGCCGTAGGGTTTATACCAAAAGATGTATCAAAAATTATGATATTAGAAATATTTATATACTCTATTATAAGTATCCCAATAGGGTTGTTATTAGGAGAAGTTATATCAAATTTATTTAGAGATTATGTAATAGGAGTAATATATAACATTGATTATGCAAATTCAATAAAAAGTTCAAATTATATGAGTACATATATAATATCAGCATTACTTAGCATATTTACTGTAATAATATCTGTATATAAACCACTTAGACTATGTTCTAAAATAGACCCTATGATTTGTATAAGAAGAAATGATGAAAAAATTAAAATAAATCAAAAATCAATAATAAGTAAATTTATGAACAAATTTTACAAAGATTATGGAAATATAGCATCTAAAAATATACAAAGAAACAAAAAGCGTACGAATGTAGCTATAACATCAATGGTAATAATATTCTTTTTAATGTTTACAGTATATACTAAATCAACTAGCAATTTTTTAGATTCTGGTGGAATGAGACTATGGATACCAGGAGAGTATTCGATACAAAATATTGATCCATCATCTACCATACAAAATGAAAAAAGTTATGATTCAAAAGTATTAAAAGAGATAGAAAATATAGATGGAGTTAAAAAAGTAAATGCATTGAGAGACAAACATTTTAATATAAAAACGGATGATAATAATATAAATAAAAAATCAGAATATTGGAAAATGGAGAAACCTAGGCTTGAAAAAAATGCTGAAATAAAAAGTGGTGCAAAAGTATATAAAAATAATTTTGAGGTTTTAGGCATTGAAGATACAGAATTATTAAATGATGTATTAATAGAAGGAAAAGAGAATTTAAGTAAATTAAATAAAGAGTCATATATATATATAGATAATACAACATGTCAGTCAATTAATATAAAAATGGGAGATAAAGTTAATGTAAATTTTGATGTTGTAGATTCTAAAACAGGAAATTATAAAGAAACAATTTCTAAAGAGTTTATTATAGGAGGTATTATAAAATATTTACCAATATTTTCTCAAGGTGGAGGCACAAGCTTTGGAGCTGTCATGTCAATAAATCAAATGAATAAATTTACAGGGGTTGAATCATATGAAAGATTTGATGTGTGGACTAGTAAGCTTGCAAATGAGAAACACGTTGAGAGTGAATTAAATAAAATAATAGAAAAATCAGGAAAGGGCATTTTGATACCATACAAAAGTGAATCAGCTGGCCTTGAAAAAAGTGATAATCAAAAAGCTATGATTATGACTTTAGTTGTTGGAGTTATAGTTTTACTATCATTATTCAACTGTTGTAATACTATAGTTACTAGCATAAATAGTAGAAGTAGAGAATTTGCATTATTTAGAGGTATAGGAATATCTAAAGATGAAGTGAAAAAAATTGTTGTACTAGAAAGTTGTATATACATTGTAGTAGGTTTTATTATTTCTATAATACCTACCTTGATAGTAAGGTACATAATAATAAAATCTTTTGAAACTATTCAATTAATCAACTTGAAGTTTATAATAGCTGTAATTTTAATATTGATAGTTATAAGTGCGATAATTATAATAACTACATTGAAAACATTAAAAAATGTTCAAGGTGAAGATTTTATAGAACAGATAAAAACTTTAGAATAAATAAAAAATAAGGGGTAGCATTATGCTACCCTTACTTATATATTGCTACATTCTTCAAGTTGAACGCCATCATTTAGTAATTCAAACTTTAAAGTAACTTTAAACAAATCACCATCAATATCTAGATCAAGAGATCCATCTTGCATTTCAACTAAATTTCTAGCAATTGAAAGCCCAAGTCCACTTCCATTTGTGTTTCTTGAAACATCTCCACGAACAAATCTTTCAAGTAGCTCATTAGGTGATATGTTTAATTTATGATTAGATATATTTTTCATAGATATAAAAACATATCCGTAATTCGTATAAACATCAATATATACTCTTGTATTTGGCAAAGAGTATTTTGTTATATTAGTAATCAAGTTATCAAATACCCTAAACATTCTTTTTCCATCTATATTACTAAATACAGGGAAGTCAGGGGTATCAATTATAAAATCAAGATTAGAAGCTTCAATCTTATCGTCAAGCTCAACAATACTTTGTATTAAAAGTTCTTTTATATCTGTTTTTTCAAAATGAAGTTCTATATCACCACTACTTATTTTAGACGCTTCGAATATATCTTCGACAAGGGTTTTAAGTTTAGCAGCTTTTTTATCTAGTATATCTATATAAGTTTTAGTTGTTTGTTCATCTAGTTCATTATTTTTCAAAATATCTATATAGCTGATAATTGAAGTTAATGGAGTTTTTAAGTCATGACTAACATTTGTTATAAGTTCTGTTTTTGTTCTTTCTCCTTTTAATTGACTTTCAAGAGCCTTGTTTAACCCATCGCTTATATTATTTACACTTTGTGCAATAGAGGCTAACTCATCATTACCTATTACATCAAGTTCATGTTCTAAATCACCTTTTTCTATATCTTTAATATTTCTATCTATATATTCTATATAATCGACTTTTTCTTCAAATTTTTTATAAATATAAGCATAGCATATTAAGCAAGGCAAAGTTAGATGAGCAGCTTTAATCAAGGCATCTAGTGAACGAAAGCTAAATAAAATTATAGATATATAATTGAATGTAAATTGAATCAATACAGTTGCAATAAATATAAATGAAATTTTTTTATTTAATGTGTTTTTATTACTCTTAGAAAGAAAGCTGACTAATATTTTAATAGTTATAAATCTAGATTTTATATCATTTTTACTATAATAAATACTAAGTAATGTAATGTAAACGCTCCATAAAATTATCACGTCATTTATAACTGCATCAAATGGAAAAGCCCTAAATGAATAAAGTATAATATAACTTCTAGTAGAATTAAAAAAGCATATAACAATTATTAAGGCTTCAACGGGAGCCCACATGTTTATAAGCCTAACTAATGAATATAGAAATTTAATATTAGAGTTTCTATTAGTTAAATAAACTATTAAAGAAATTAAGGTCGCTCCCAACATAAAAGCAACTAAACTTTTTTGACTCAATGCAAATTCCCTCATACGATGAGTATATAAGTATGATTCAAATAATGTTGATAAAGATATAGAAAGTATAAACAACGATAAAAACTTCAAAAGTGGATTATTAATAAGTAATTTTTTCGATTTTGTAACCAATTCCCCACACCACCTTTAAATATTTAGGATCTTTTGAGTTAATTTCTATCTTTTCTCTAATCCTTCTAATATGAACAGCTACAGTTTTTTCACAATTATAAGCTATTTCAGCCCACACATGTTCATAAATATCTTTAGAAGAAAAAACAATTCCTTTATTTTTAAGCAAAAATTCTAAAATTTTAAATTCAATAGGAGTAACCTTAATATTTTCCCCATCTAAAGTAACTACTTTTGTATCTTTATTAAGGTAAAGCCCACCACTACTTAAAATTGCATTAGCACAACTAGAAATATGTGTATTTTCACCCATTGTATTTAAGTTTATAAATCTTCTGAGTTGAGACTTAACACGAGCTATAAGTTCTAATGGATTAAATGGTTTAGTTATATAATCGTCAGCACCCATGTTTAATCCTAAGATTTTATCCATATCTTGATCTTTTGCAGATAAAAGTATTATAGGAATATTGTTATTTTCTCTGATTTTAAGAGTAGCCTTAAGTCCGTCCATATTTGGCATCATAACATCCATAATAACTAAATCTATATTACTATCTATTAAATTCTCAATAGCTTCCAATCCATCATATGCTTTTAAAATATTAAACCCCTCTGGTTTTAGATAAAATTCAATAGCATCAACTATTTCTCTATCATCATCAACTATTAATATATTTTCACCCATAAAATCACTCCTTCAGAAGTTATTATAACATAGAGTTTTATGCATTAAATCTATAAACACAAGATTAAATTATTAAGAATTTATTACGAAAAGTTGTAATTATTACAATTGAATAAAGAAGTTTATACAATGAAACTAAATTGTCCTTTTTATAAAAAATTTAATGTAGAATTCTCTTGTAGCGATAAAGTAGTTTAATAGAAAGGGGAAGAATTATGAAAAAAAATTTAAACTTAGGAGTTCGATATATGAAAGCCTATAAGGCTAGGTCATTTGCAATTATACTAAGTATCATTTTATCAGTAGGTATGATAGTTGGAGTATTAACTTTAACAAAAACAGAAAAAATGAATGAACTACAAACAATGAAATACAATACGGGAATATATCATACAACATTCAAGGACTTAGATTACAATCAGTTAGAAAAAATTGAAAAATCTAATGATGTAGAAAATGTAGGTGCTTTTAATTTTCATGGAATTACAACAGATAAAGAAAAACAATCTGTAATAATGTTAAATTGTAATGATGATTATATAATATCAAATTCAAAGCTTGAAAAAGGAAGGCTCCCAAAAGAAAAAAATGAAATAGTAGCTGAAGAATGGGTTTTAAAAAACTTAGGAATACAGCCTACATTAAATCAAAATATAAAGCTTAATATTGAAGATATAAACAAAAATGTAAAAGATGAGAAATTTAAGTTAGTAGGAATTATAAAAGATAGACCTACTGAAAAGCAAGTAGCTAAAATGCAAATGTACTTACCTCTTCAGAAGGGAAGTGAACATTTAGAAGTTGGAGTAGCTTTTAATGAGAAAATAGATATACAAAATTACTCTTTAGAACTTGCAAAAAAAGCTAATATAAATAAAGACAATATAGGGATTCAAGAAGATTTTATATCAATTTCAAATGATGCAAACAATATTAGTTTAGATAATATATTGAGTGTATTAGTTATAAGTTTAATATGCGGAATAGTTATATACAGTATTTTTAATATATCTATATATAAAAGATTTAGAGAATATGGAGTATTAAGGGCAATAGGAGCTAGAAATTCAAAGGTATTTAAATTGATATTAAATGAATTAATGACTTTAGGTATTATAGGGATGCCTATAGGGCTTTTAGGAGGATTAGGAGCATCTTTGATAGCCTATAAAAAATCAAGTGAATTAAAAACAAGTATAGCTTTAGATGGAAAAATTATAAATTCACATATGGTGTACCCCGTATTTGAAATAATACTAGCTATATTGTTTATGGTTTTAATATTACTTTTAATATCACTTTTTACATATCGAAAGATAAATAAGTTATCTATTATAGACTCTATAAAAGGTAACAGAAAAGAAAATAGCATAAAAAGAAATAGGGTAAGTGTTAAAGATTTAAGTAAATATATGAAAACATATAAAGCTATATCTTTTAAAAACATATTAAGAAATAAAAAACGATTTATAATGATAGTTTTATCTATGAGTATATGCGGAATTTTATTTATAAACTCAAACTATCGTTTACATTTGTCTCAAGAAGATGATTTCACATCAAATAGAGACAATTACAGCAATTCAGATATGAGAGTAGATGTCTATGGAAGTGAAAATCAAAAAGATGGTTTAAGTAAAAAAGATATAAAACAAATTGAAAAGGTAGAAGGTGTGAAAGAAGTAGTAAAATCTCAAATAATGAATGGAAGAATGGTTATAAAAAAAGGGGATATAGCTAATGAAGGTTATTTTGACTCTATAAATAAATCTATCAGAGGAAATAACCTTTTTAAAGGATATCTTGTAAAAGACAAAATAAATGATGAGTTGATATTAAAACAAAATCTTAGAGGATATGATGAACAAGCTTTGAAAGAATTAAATAATTATTTAGTAGAAGGAAACATAGATATTGACAAAATGAAAAAAGAAGATTTGGCAGTAGTTTATGTTCCTATGGTTACTGAAGAAAAATTTGATGGGGGTGTAAGTTATAATAAGGTTGATAACGGTAAGCCTGTTGCAAATTTAAAGGTAGGTGATACTGTTAAAGTTAAATTTAGAGAAGATGGAGAAAAGTCTGTAGAGGCATGTAGATTAGAAGATACTGATGGTAAGTACATAGAAAAAGAATTTAAAGTAGGAGCAGTAGTTAGCTATCCATTTATGGCAGAAGATACATACACAAGTGATGAGTGTATAGATGTAATAGTAAGTGAAGGTGCATTTTCTAAAGCAACAAATAGTAAAGCTTACCAAGCTATAAATGTAAATTTAAAAGAAGGTGCAAATGACAAAAAGGTTTATGATGAAATACTAAAAACTACTATAAAAGTTAAAGGGGCTATGGCTAGAAATATAATTGAAGAAAAGAGAAATTCTGATGCAATGTATGAAAAATCTAGAGTTTTTAATGCCGCTATAGTAGTAGTGCTATTTGTAATTGCGGTTGTGAATGTAGTAAATAATATAAGCCAAAGCATAGTAGATAGAACTAATGAATTTGGAATGTTAAGAGCAGTAGGACTTAATAATAAAGACTTTAGAAAAATGATAATATTTGAAGGGATTATATATACAGCAATATCTAGTTTAATAATTATATTTGTATCTTTAATTTTAAATAAAACAACATATGACTCGTTTGGAGTGTCAAAGTTTGGGATTGAATTTAGTATAAGATATATAGATTATATATCGATAATAGTAATAAATGCATTAATTGGAGTACTTGCAACTTACTTACCTGCTAAAAAATTAGAAAAAGTAAGTGTAGTTGAAATGATAAATATAAATGAATAAGGATATTGGGAGGATTTAATATGTCAATTTTAGAAACTATAAATTTATCAAAAACTTATGGGAATAAAGAAAGTAAAGTAAACGCATTAAATAATGTTAACATAAATATAGAAAAGGGAGAATTTGTTGCAATAATAGGGCCTAGTGGAAGTGGTAAAAGTACACTTCTTCACTTGCTAGGAGGGCTTGAGAAGATAAGTAGTGGAAGCATAAAAGTAAATGGAAAAGATATTAGTAAGCTAAAAGATATTGAACTAGCAGAATATAGAAGAAAAGAAGTTGGGTTTGTATTTCAACAATACAATTTAATTCCAGTACTAAATGTAGAAGAAAATATAGAACTTCCACTAATGTTAGGTAACGATGATATAGATGAAATATATATAAGTGAACTAATAGATGTTTTAGGGCTTAAAGATAGAAAAAATCATCTGCCTAGTCAATTATCAGGAGGACAACAACAAAGGGTTGCAATAGGAAGGGCATTATCAACAAAGCCAAGTATAATTCTTGCAGATGAGCCTACAGGAAACTTAGACAGTAAAACAACAGATGAAGTAATGGATTTATTAAAGAAATCTATAAGAAAGTTTAAACAAACATTAATAGTTATAACTCATGATATAAATATAGCTAAGAAAGCAGATAGAATAATTAATATAGTAGATGGAACTATAAAAATATAAATAAAAAGCTGTCTCAAAATAAATAGTAAATGAAAATATTACTTTATCATAAGCTATATACTTGAGACAGCTTTTTTAATATGTAATTAATATATAAATATTTATGTTCTTACGTAATATTTAAAAATGTACACATTTCCCACCACAATTGGTTTAAATTATAACAAGAAATTTACTCATTTTTAAATTTAATTAATCTTCGTACATATAAGCTCTAGTCATTTTAATATCGTTGTTAACACCTTTGCTTATTAAAATTTGATGTAAGTCTATTACTCCATTATTGAAGCAAGCAGCACAAGAAGTAAGGTATAAATCCCACATTCTCACAAACTCTTCTCCAAACATTCCTTTTACAGTATCTCTTTCTTTATCAAAGTTTTTATACCACTCAATTAGAGTTCTTGTATAATGTCTTCTTAAACTTTCTACATCTAAAGTATAGAAATCGTATTTAGGGAATATGTCTATAATTTCGCGTAAAGAAGGAATAACTCCACCAGGGAATATATATTTTTTTATCCATGCATCACCAGGAGATTCTGTAAGACCGCTTATATAATGTAATAAGAAAAGACCTTTTGGTTTTAAAACGCTATTAACATTTTTTAAGTATAAATCATAATGTTCACGCCCTACATGTTCAAGCATTCCAACACTAACTATTTTATCAAAAGACATTCCAGAATGTTCAAGATCTCTATAGTCCATTAATTTAACTTCTAAATAATCCTCAAGACCTTCTTCTTTTATTCTTTCTTGGAATTTTTTGTATTGTTCTTCGCTTAAAGTAATACCAGTACCTTTTATTTTATATTTTTTTGCGGCTTCTATAAGAAGATAACCCCATCCACATCCTATATCAAGTAGAGTTTCGCCCTCAGATAACTGTAGTTTCTTTAATATATGATGTATTTTATTCATTTGAGCTTCATAAAGTGTATCAGTTTCGTTTTTGAAATAAGCGCAAGAGTAGCTAAGTGTTTTGTCTAACCAAAGACTGTAAAAGTTATTACCTAGATTGTAATGATAGCAAACTTCAGATTTTTGTTTCTTTTCATTACCAGCTTTTGAAAATATTTTACCAAGCTTAGCAAAGTTAGTGTGGAAATGATCTTTTTGACAACCAAATAAAGTATCGAGAGTAAGTAATAGGTCTCCATCAATGGTAATGTCACCACGCATATAAGCTTCACCTAGAGTTAATGATGTGCTAGTAAGTAAATCTTTTTTACTTAGTGGATTATTGAAACAAACTTTAAAAGAAGGGTTTCCTTCTCCGACTAAAAATTCTTCTCCATCCCAAAGCTTAACCTCAAATGGATTAGTATCAAGCTTTGAAAGAAATTCTTTAATAAATATTTTATCTAGATTATTCATATTAATGTCACCTCTTTAATTTCAATACCCCTAAAATTTGAGAATAAACAAAAAATTTCAAATAAAATTTTAAAATACGACTTGACTGTGGAGTAGCTACATACTTTATATTATTATGAGAGAAAGTTTTTAGGAGGTTAATATGGAAAATTCATTAGCAAGAAGTTTTAAATTTTCATCACTTATAAAGTTCACTATACCATCTATTGTTATGTTGGTGTTTATATCTTTATATACGATTGTAGATGGGGTGTTTGTATCTAGATTTGTAAATACAGATGCATTGTCAGCAGTTAACATAGTATATCCGTTTTTAAATATTGTAATAGCTGTTGCGGTAATGTTAGCTACAGGTGGAAGTGCAGTGATAGCTAAAAAATTAGGAGAAAATAAAAGTAGAGAAGCTAAAGAAAACTTTACTTTAATTGTATTGATAGGATTTATTTTAGGAATTTTAATATCTTTAATAGGATTTATATTTTCTAATAAAATTTTGAATTTATTAGGGTCTACAGATGAGTTGTATAAGTATTGTATAGACTATTTTTCTGCGCTTCTTATATTTGCGCCAGCATTTATAGTCAACTTATTATTTCAATATCTAACAATAACAGCAGGAAAGCCAAAAGTAGGGCTTACTTTGACTATAATTGGTGGTCTTACTAATATGATTTTAGATTATATATTTATAGTTCCAATGAATATGGGAATATCTGGAGCAGCTATTGCAACTGGTATGGGAAATTTAATACCAGCAGTACTTGGAACTATATATTTTATGAAAAAGAAATCTATTATTCATTTTGTAAAACCAAGATTTGATTTAAAGGTAATATTAAAAGCGTGTTCTAATGGTTCTTCAGAGATGGTTACAAATCTTTCAACTGGAGTAACTACTATGTTATTTAATTTAGCAATGATGAAATTATTAGGAGCAGATGGAGTAGCAGCTATAACTATAGTTTTATATGGAGAATTTTTAATAAATTCTGCATATATAGGATTTTCTTCTGGAGTTGCGCCAATTATAAGTTATAATTATGGTAATGATAATAAATCAGAACTTAAAAAAATAATTAAGTACAGTATAAGATTTATATTAATGAGTTCAGTTACTTTATTTATAATTGCAATATTATTTGCTCCAAATATAGTAGGAATATTCTCGCCTAAAGGAACTAGTGTGTTTGATATAGGATATAAAGGTTTTTCACTTTTCTCACTAAGTTTTTTATTTACGGGAATAAATATTTTCTCATCAGCTATGTTTACAGCATTTTCAAATGGGAAAATATCAGCAGCTGTATCATTCTTAAGAACATTTGTATTTATAATATCAGGAATATTAATTTTACCTAGATTTTTAGGTGTAAATGGAGTATGGCTTGCAGTACCAATAGCAGAAGTTTTATCTATGATAATTTCTGTGACTTTTATATATAGATATAGAAATGTTTATGGATATGGAAAAGAAACTGAAACTCATAAAGAAAATAAAGAAAAGTCATATAAAGATATAAAGGAGTTTTAGATATGAAAAATAAAATACAAGAGCCAAAAATAAGCAATAATTTGGGGATACCAACGAATGTAATTGATGAAATTTTTGAAGAGGAATACTTAGAAAATAAAATAATTGAAAATACTACAATATCAGGTATTTATGAAGTTAGGCTTAGTTTGAATTCTTGTATATTTAAAAATGTGGAATTTGAAAGTTGCGATTTTAGAAAAATTGATATAACTGATGTGATATTTGAAAATTGTAATTTATCGAATATTAATTTTGATGATAGTGGTATTTATCGAACTAAATTTGTAAATTGCAAGTTGACCGGAACGTTGTTTGAAGATGCGATTTTAAAAGATGTTGAATTTAAAGATTGTTTAGGTAGATATTCTAATTTTTCATTTTCAAAATTTAAGGGAGTTTTAATTACAGATTCAGATTTTCAAAATGCAGTTTTCCAAGAAGTACAAAATAATAAACTAATATTAAATTCTTCAGATTTAAATAGTTCTATATTTAGTGGAACTCAATTGAATGGGGTTGACTTTACGACTTCTAGTATAGACGGTTGTGAAGTTAAACTAAATGATCTAAGTGGAGCTACATTTTCGGTTGCACAAACTTTAGAGTTAGCTAAACTAATGGGGATAATAATAAAATAGAAAAAATAGGCTGGTTATAAATATTTAGTAAACTTAATCAGTCTATTTTTTGTTAATTTGGTAAAGATAGGATTATAAGTAAAAATGAAAGGATATTAAAATGAAGCACGAAATTATATTGATAAATTGGGCATGTATATTCCTTATGTTAGTAGGAATGCTTATGATAATATTTATGAGAAAAAAGATAGATTATGTTCCTAAGAAATTTTATAATTTAAGTTTTTATGCGTTATTAATCTCAGTATCTTTATATATCATTAAAGCTATTTTTATGAACATACATCCAAGTAGGAGTTTTTACATGATAATTATATATTTAGATTGGTTGATTATAACTCCTATGCTAATTAATATATTAGGATCAATTGGAATGTATTATGATCATAAAAACAAGAAGCTTGTATTAGGTATAATTTTTGTATATTTGATTATGGCAATTAGCTTTATAACTTCAAACAATACAACTGGCTTTACAAATGGTATTACACTTTTGATTAGTTGTGTGTTTTTTATTATAAACTTCTGGCTAATTTGGGGACCTTTAGAAAATATAGCTAGTCTTCAAGGGTGTTACGAATATAAATTATATAAACTATTAGCTTTGTTTACTACAATAATTTGGATAGGATATCCTGCATTATGGGGAATAGGGCCTAGGGTTTTAGATATAATAAATCATAAATTATATATATATTTTAGAATAATAATTCCTACTATATATAAGTTAGGATTTATATTTATAGCATTACATGGAGTGAAAAAGGTAAATAAAATTAAACAGCATTAAAAAATTATAATTTAAGTTTAACGTTTCATTTTAATTTGTCATAAAATAAAATTTTTATAAAAAATATTTTTTTTAATATGGAATTTGGTAAAAATCTGTAGTACTATGTATACATAGACAACAAGATTAGACAAAAAACAACTAGAAAACAATAGGAATTGACATAAATATTAAAGCGGGTGTTCATTCTCCCAATGACACCCTTATAACCTTTAGATGAAATACTATCCCCCCATAAATAGTATTTTAAACCTAATACCCACCCATTTAAAAGACTGTATCGGAAACAGTCTTTTTTTTTTCGATTATTTTAGTTTATAATTAAGTGAAGTCAAATGATTAGGAGAATGATATGAAAATTTTAATAGATGCAGATGGATGCCCTGTTGTTGATATAACTATAGAAGTTGCGAAAAAACTTGGAATAGAAGTAATACTAATGTGTGATACTTCTCATATATTTAATAAGCAAGGTATAGAAACTATAATTTTATCTAAAGGGGCAGACTCTGTAGATTTTGCATTAGTAAACAAGGTTAAGAAAGGTGATATAGTAGTAACTCAAGATTATGGACTTGCGGCTATGGTTTTAGCTAAATCAGGTAATCCAATAAATCAAAATGGTAAGCTTTATACAAGTGAAAATATTGATCAATTATTATTTACAAGACACATATCTAAAAAAGCTAGAAATGCAGGTTCCAGAATGAAAGGACCTAAAAAAAGACAAAAAGAAGATGATATAAACTTTAAAGATAACTTAATTAAATTAATCAACAATCTTAACAATTCATCCATGTAAAAGAAAAAGAGAAGTAAATTATTTCTGAATAAGCGAAGTATACAACATATGTATTGACGAAACACTTCCGTACAAAGTACGTCGTGTAAAGGAAATACATATGTTGTATACTAAGCCAATAAACAGAGTTAATTTACTTCTCTTTTTCTTTTTCTTTATCGTTCTCAAATTCCATATCCCAAGAGAAATACCCATTATCTTTTTTAGTATATTTTAAAATAGCATCAAATTTATTTCCACTTTTGCTAGTCAAACCTTTAACTTTAGCAGAGCCACTTTTTAAAATACTTTTTACCATAGTTTTATTAGGTTTTTTCTTTAAAGCTAATAAGAATTTATCACTATTCCAAATTCCAAATTTACATTCTTTATAATTGGTGCAAATATAACCTTTAGAACATTCAACCACGTCATTTTGACAGACTGGACATTTTCCAAAGCTTTCTTGTTTTGCTCCATCATTAGAGAAAGTTCCCTTAGAATATCTTTTGGTTTTAGGATTATAGCTATAAACTTCAGTACTAATATTTTTATTACTATCATTTTTTATAGCCTCAACTCCATTTACTATGAAGTTCATTATATTTGTAAGGTACTCACTTCTAGTGAACTCTCCTCTTTGAATATCACTTAAGCTTTTTTCAAGTTTACCAGTGTAATCAACATCTAGTAAATCCTTTAAAGGGAATATTTCAACTAAGTTTTTACCTAAATCAGTAATATAATAAGATTTACCTTTTTTATTTACATAGCCCACTTCTGAAATTTTCTTTAAAACTTCAGCACGAGTAGCAGAAGTACCTATTGAGTAACCTGATAAAACTGCTGTATCCTCATCAGATACATTTTTACCGCAGTTTTTCATAGCTTTAAGCAGCGTATCTTCTGTATAAGATTTAGGAGGTGTAGTTTGTTTTGTTAATATATCCATTTTAACAACATCTACAACTTCATCTTTGTTAACAAACGGCAGTAAATCATCTTTTTCTTCTTTATTATATACTTCTAAGTATCCTTTAACTTTAAGAACTTTACCTTTTGTTAAAAATTTATGGTCATCCACGAAAGTATGAATTTCAGTGTTTTCATATTCAGCAGGAGGCATGAAGTTAGCTACAAATCTATCTTTTATAGCATTATATACAATTTCTTCATCAGGAGTTAGCTTATTAGGAATTATGTAAGTTGGCATAATGGCACTATGGCTATCAACTTTTGAAGAATCAAAAACTCTTTTACTTTTAGTAAATTTAATTTTATCTGCATAAGGAAGTCCAACTTTAAGTTTTTCTAAAGTTTGAGATGCCTTACCAGCTAAGCTTTCTTCTAAGTATATAGAATCAGTTCTTGGATATGTTATATATCCACCTTTTCCCTTACCTTCATATAAAGACTGACACACTTTCAATACTTTATCAGAAGTAAAGCTAGAGTATTTAGAAGTTATGTAACCTTGAAGAGATGTTAAACTAAATAACTTAGGAGCATACTCTTTAGATGTTGTAACTTTCTTATCTTTAACAATACCAGTAGGGGATGTTATACTATCGATTACTTTGTTAGCATCATCCATACTATCGAATTTTGATTCTTTTCCTTTTATATACTTACCTTTATATTTACCATTAGTACAACTGAAGTTTCCTTCTATTTCATAATATGTTTTAGGAATAAAATTAGCTATTTCCAT
Source organism: Paraclostridium bifermentans (assembly GCF_019916025.1). NCBI lineage: Bacteria > Bacillati > Bacillota > Clostridia > Peptostreptococcales > Peptostreptococcaceae > Paraclostridium > Paraclostridium bifermentans. Next base: position 784,407 of record NZ_CP079737.1, read on the forward strand.
ATCTCTATCGTAAACTAACTTTACAGTTGGAAGTATAACTCTACCAATATTTAATAGCTTTCCATTTCCGTATTTTAAAGTAGTCATTGATGTAAAATTAATTCCAATTAGCCAATCAGTTACTAGTCTTGTATAGCCTGCAGCTTGTAGATTTCTCATCTGTTCATCTGTTTTTAAAGTTGAAAGGCCTCTTTTAATATCTTCAGGAGTCCATTCATTTACTAGTATTCTTTTTATAGGCTTTTTATTTTTAGCTGTTAGAAAAATCAAAAAAGCTATCAGTTCACCTTCACGGTCATTATCTGTAGCATTTATAATTTCTTCAACATCGTCTCTATGAATTAACGATTTTACTATATTAAATTGCTTAGATTTAGACCCGTCAACTTTGAATCTAAATTTATCAGGTATAAAAGGAAAGTTTTCACTTTTCCAAGATCCTGCATAAGACTTATCGTAATCTTTAACATCATACAAAGATACTAAATGACCTACAGCATAAGTAACTATATAGCCATTTCCTTCAAAATATCCATCACGTTTAGTTTTAGCACCTAAAAATGAGGCTATTGTTTTAGCAACAGAGGGTTTTTCTGCTAATATTAGTTTCATATTTAAAACCTCCTTAATAAAACCTATTAAATATATTAGCACATAAAAAGAAGTAACTTCAAGAAAACTATAAAAATTATATGTATAAAGAAAAAAGTAAAAAATCCGTATATAATGAATTGACATATAACTAGGTAATAATTGGGAAGTCGTTACAAATGTAGACAAAATGTTACAATTTTGTAATAATAACTATAGTATAAAAATATATTATTGAAATTATCGAATATTTATAGGGAGAGGAGCAAAGTAAATATATGAATTTGAAGAAAAAAAGCATGATAGCTGGATTAATTTCAGCGGCGATAATAATTCCAGCTTCTACGGGGGTATCGTTTGCTAATACGAATGAACAAACTAAAAGTGTTGATTATAGAACTATAAAAGGGAATTCTGTAAACTTTAGACAAGGGCCAGGGACTAATTACTCATCTATTGGAAAGTTAAACACAGGAGATAAAGTTGAATATATAGAAACTGTAGGTTCTTGGACAAAAATTAAGTACAATGGAACAGAAGGATTTGTACATAGTGATTATGTATCAGGATCTACAGGAAATGAAGAGGATAATACTGTAAAAGGGAATAAGCAAGTTACAGGAAACAGCGTAAACTTTAGACAAGGGCCGGGAACAAGTTATTCAGTTATAAAAAGTTTAAATAAAGGAACACAAGTAGGCTTAATATCAGAAAGCAATGGATGGGCTAAAATAAACTGTAATGGAACAGTTGGATATATATCATCTCAATACCTAGGAGATATAAATTCAGGCGGCGGACAAGAAGATAATACAGTAAAAGAAAATAAACAAGTAACAGGAAGTAGTGTTAACTTTAGAAAAGGACCAGGAACTAATTACTCAGTAATAACAGCTTTAAGCAAAGGAACGAAAGTAGGATTAATATCAGAAAGTAATGGATGGGCAAAAATAAGCTATAATGGAACAATAGGATATATATCATCTCAATATTTAGGGGATATAAATTCAGGTGGCGGACAAGAAGATAATACAGTAAAAGAAAATAAACAAGTTACTGCTAGCAGTGTAAACTTTAGACAAGGTCCAGGAACTAATTATTCAGTTATAAGATCATTAAGTAGAGGAACGCAAGTAGGAGTAATATCAGAAAGTAATGGATGGGCAAAAATAAATCATAATGGAACAGTAGGATATGTATCATCTCAATATTTAGGCGCTATAAACTCAGGTGGTGGAGAAAATCCAGGACAATCGTCTAGTGCAGATAAAGTTATAAATATTGCTAAACAACAATTAGGAAAGACATATGTATGGGGAGCTGAAGGTCCAAATACTTTTGATTGTTCAGGATTTACTATGTATTCATTTAAAAATGGAGCAGGAGTAAATCTTCCTAGAGTTTCTAAAGAACAAAGTAAGTATGGAACATCTGTTAGCAAAAGCAATCTTCAAAAAGGAGATCTAGTTTTCTTTGATACAGATGGAGACGGTGTAGTAAACCATGTTGGTATATATATTGGAAATAATGAATTTATACATGCTTCATCAGGAGCTGGAAAAGTTGTAATATCACAGTTCAATAGTTACTATAATTCTAAATTTACAAATGCAAGAAGAGTTTTATAAAAATAAAAAGCGTAAGCTTTTTATTTTTTTTTACTTTATGTGTATAAATATGATTGTAAATTGAAAATACTAATAAAGTCATCATAATTATAGTATTAAGTGAAGGAGTGTAGTCATGTGCTTAATAACTGATTTTTACCAATTTAAATACAGTAAGAATAATTGCTATATAGAATTTTATATGGATAGAGATGCTGTTTTAAACATAGAGAACGCTCTAGATGAAAGATTAAGTAACTGTGTAACTAATAGAGATTCAGAATGTGCATATATGAGGTTAAAAGAGCTATTTGAAAATGCAAGGTTATCAAGTAACTCACAATATGTAGAAATCAGAATGAATAAGTGTTATATGATTTATATATCTAATTTACAGTTATATTTTAGAAACCAAGGTCAATATGCAGTTTTAGATGTGTTATATAAGTATTTACAGACATCTATGGTTGAAGAATATGAAAGTTTGAAAGTATTTAATATATTAGATGAAGAGACGAAGATAAGAGTTTTATCTAATGTTTAATAAAAATAAAGCAGGTTCTATTAAATAATAGAACCTGCTTTATTTTTATTAAAATGTTTTTTTACTTTCTTGATAATCATATACATCCATTAAAGCCTCTCCAAATCTTTGATAATGAATAATTTCTCTTTCACCTAAGAAACGAAGAACATTTTTAATATCTACATCATCAGTTAAATTAGTAAGTTGATAATAAGTTGCTAAAGCTTTTTGTTCTGCTGCCATATCTTCATGCAAATCTGTTACGGGATTACCCATAACAGCTATTGTAGATGCTGAAAAAGGAACTCCATGAGCATCTGAAGGGAATATTCCAAATCCATTTTGTGCGTAGTTTTCACCAAGACCAGCTTTTCTAAGTTCTTCTGGAGTTGCATCTTGAGTAAGTTGATAAACCATACTAGCAATCATTTCAACATGAGCTAGTTCTTCTGTACCAATATCAGTTAAAAGTCCCTTAGACTTACTTGTAGGCATAGTAAATCTTTGAGATAAATATCTTAAAGCAGCACCTAATTCACCATTAGGTCCTCCAAATTGAGTTATTAAGTATTTAGCCATTTGTAAATCCTTAGATTTAAGATTTACAGGATGTTGTAAAGTTTTTTGATATATCCACATAAAAATTATCCCCCTATTTACATTTCATAAAATTTATTTTCCCAAGGCCATGGACCTTCTACCCATTGAAAGGGACTTTTACTTGGAGAGTATCCAAAGTTATTTAATGGTCCATATTTTTTTTCATAGTTAATTCTAGCTTTAGCAAGCTCTGAACATAGTTTGTTGTAAGTTGCTAATGCTCTTTCGTCTTCATTATGATTGTCTAGGTATAAGTTCATATCTAAACATGCAAAACAAAGTTCTTCTATATCTGTTAACATATCAGCACGTGTAGCCATTATCTTTTACCTCCATTGATTTTTTTCATATATCTATATAAATCTTTATTGTACATAGTAGATTCCCATAAATTTAATTCAGGAAATATAGTCCCATATTGAAGTGCTTTTGACAAATTATACATTTTGCCAAATACTTGGTCATTTACATATGGTCTAGCTAATGCATCGCCACAATTTTTATTAACATTTCTAGTATTCACCAAAATTCCTCCAGTTCAAATGATGTATTTTGAAAATTATATCTAAATAACAGTTAAATTAACTGTATCTAATAGCATAATATTCATATGTAGCTAAAAAGTTACACAAAATTTATAAATCAAAAAAAATATATAATAAGTAGAAATTTGAAGATAATAATAAAAGCAAATGATTTTCTGGGAAATAATTAGATATAAGGTAGGAATATCTTGAACTAATATTGGCCTTTATGATAAAATAAGTTGCATGTTCACAAAAAGATGAGGTGATTGAATGAGCGAATTAGCAGGAAAAGGCTGTGAAATTATAGTTCCTTTTGATGAAAGACAGCCACTTAAAGATATCGAAAGAAGTATTGTAAAAAGATATAGAAAAAACTTATGGTCTAAGTTTATAAAGGCTATAAGAGCATATAATTTAGTTGAAGAAGGCGACAAGATTGCAGTAGCTATATCTGGAGGAAAAGATAGTTTGCTTATGGCAAAGATGTTCCAAGAGTTAAAAAGACATAGTCAAGTGAACTTTGACGTTGAATTTATAGCTATGGATCCTGGATATCATAAAGATATAAGACAATTATTAGTAGATAACTGTGAATACTTAGATATACCGATACATTTATTTGATTCGAAAATATTTGAAATTGCAGATGAAATAGCAAAAGATTATCCTTGTTATATGTGTGCAAGAATGAGAAGAGGAGCATTATATTCTAAAGCAGAAGAGTTAGGATGTAATAAATTAGCTTTAGGACATCACTATGATGATGTAATAGAAACGACAATGCTTAATTTATTATGCGCAGGTAACTTTAAAACAATGCTTCCAAAGTTAAAATCTACAAACTTTGATGGAATTGAAATAATAAGACCTCTATACTATATAAGAGAAGAACATATAGTTAGATTTATACAAAATAGTGGTATATGGCCTTTAAATTGTGCTTGTATGGTAGCGGCTAAAAAGACAGGTAATAAGAGATATGAAATAAAAGATCTTATTAAGAACTTAGGCGATAACTTCAAAGATGTAGAAAAATCTATTTTTAAAGCTGCAGAAAATGTAAATATTGATTCAGTTTTAGGATGGCAACAGGATGGAGAAAAACATTCTTTCCTAGAAAGATTTGAGTAGGGTGTACTTAGTACATCCTTTTTCTTTTAGATTGATATTAATAAAAATGTATTATAAAATTATATTATGATAAATTTAATTAAGTGGTAAAATGTATAGGTTTTATGCTTTAGAGAGGATGAAGGGGATGAAAAAAATATATATAGATTTTGAGATGAATATGTCAAATTCTAAATATGGAAGAGATATAAATAATGCTGATATTATTGCTATTGGAGCTGTAAAATACGATATCGCTACAAAGGATATTTCAAATTTTAAATCGTTGATAAAACCAGTAAGCGAGATTGATATATATCCTCACATAGAAGAACTTACTAAAATAACCAATGAAGAAATTGCTGATGCGCCTACTTATGAAGAGGTAATGAGAGATTTTAAAAGATGGCTAGGTGAGTTTTCGGAAATAGAAGGTATTTATACTTTTGGAAATCTAGATTTAACATGTTTTGCAAATACAGATCGAAGAAGTTCTAAAAAAAATAACCATCCAAGGTTTGTTAATAATATAAAAGATTTATTTATTGACATAAAAAAAGAATACTTAAATAAAGGAATTAGGTGTATAAATTATATATCTTTAAAGAATTTACTTGAATATTCAAATGTTGAGTTTGACGGAGAAGCACACGATCCTTTAGCAGATGCATACAATTTGCTTATATTAGACATGACATTAACTAATAAAAAATGTATAAGAGAATTATTGATTATAAAAGATTTAATAAAAAACCCTTTTGTCGAAATTAATACAAATTTGGAATTTGTTTTTGAAGAATATAAACAGAGAGTGCATGTTGATGAAGAAAATGTAAAATTAGATGATATTTCTATAGAGATTTTAAAAACTTTAAGATTATATCTAAAGTCTATAATTGATTTAGATATATACAATATAGAATATATAAAAGATGTTAGTAAAAAATTACTTACATTTAAGAATCTTATTGATATAAGCGAGGGATACTTTTATCTATTAGAAAATGTATACCTAGATATGATGGAATTAATGGAAGATTTATCGTATTATAAGTTAGGTCAAGACCAATATAAACAAGAATTGACTCAAATATTAGAACTATTTGAACAAGATTTAGAAGAAGAAAAATTAAATTTAGAAGAAGTTTTACAAGCCAGCTACTAAGCGCATTTTAGCAGTAGTTGGTTTGTTTTTATGTGTATAAAAAATATTATATATAATGGAAATATTTTGAAAATTATTGCAAGATGATTAGGTTTTAGATTATAATATAGGAAAAGGTTAACATTTTTTGGACAAAAGAGGGGGCTTTAAAAATGGAAGTTATAAAAGGAACAGTATTATTATTAGCAGTACTGACCGCGTTCTCAGTATTTAGTTACAAGGCGCCGCATGGTATGAAGGCTATGGGTGCACTAGCTAGTGCAGCGTGTGCTACATTTTTAGTGGAAGCTATACAGTTTTCATTACTAGGAAATACTCTTGGAATTCCATTTCTTAGTGAACTAGGATCAATAAATGGAGGACTTGGAGGTTTAGTTGCAGCATCATTAGTTATGTTAGCATTAGGAGTTTCTCCGGTATATTCAATGTTACTAGGAATAACTTGTTCAGGATTAGGAATACTACCAGGATTTATAGCTGGATATTTAATGTCATTTGCAGTTAAGTATTTAGAAGAAAAAGTTCCTCCAGGACTTGATTTATTAGTCATGGTAATTGTAATGGCACCAATAACTAGATTAATAGGTGTGTCATTAGAACCTGTAGTAAATAGTACATTATTAACAATAGGAGAAGTAATAGCAGGATCTACAAATTCAAGTCCAATAGTAATGGGATTAATAATAGGAGGATTCTTCACATTAATATCAACATCTCCATTAAGTTCTATGGCACTTACAGCTATGCTAGGTTTAACAGGAGTACCTATGGCTATAGCATCACTACCTATATCAGCAACATCTTTTGCAAACTTTATATTATTTAAGAAATTAAAATTTGGAGATACAAGAGACACTATATCTGTTGTAATTGAACCATTAACACAAGCAGATATAATATCAGCAAATCCAATACCTATATATGTAACAAACTTTATAAGTGGGGCGCTTGGAGGAGTAGTAGTTTCAGCTATGGGGCTTGTAAATAATGCACCAGGTACAGCTGCACCATCTGCTGGACTTCCAGTTATGTTTGCATTTAACCCAGCTAAAGAAGTTATAATATGTATGGCTATATGTGCTGTAATAAGTTCTATTATAGGATTTGCAGGAAGTTATGTATTTAGAAATCATAAGATAGTTACAGCTGCAGAAATAAGAGGATAATATTTTTTACATAAACTAAATAAGAATATATAGACTGTCTTACAGTAAATTTGTATAAGTTTAATACTTAGTTGCAGATTTTACTTTGGGGCAGTCTTTTTTACGATTCATAAAATTATATTAGACAAGACCTAATGGATTAATATATATACATTAAATTGCATGCCACTTAGAGTAAAAAAGCTTTTTAAGCAACGGACGTAGTCGTTAGCGATATGAACGAAGTGAATTTTTGTTAAAAAATTCATTATCTTCTGTCGTATAAATAAAATCATTTTTTTGGACTTGTATATATAAACTTATATTATAAGAATATAAGGAGGACTATGTATGGAAGGTATAAAAAGTTATTTTGAAATGGTATTTGTTATATTTATTACTTTATCAATGGCATTTATGGGAATTAAGTTATTATTGTTTATTTTAGAATTTAGAAAAAATAAACAAAGAAAAAGTATCAACGGATATAGTGAAAAAACAAATAATTTGAGAGGTGGATATAGAGGTATTAAAAGAAATCAAACTGACGAGATTAATAACTCAGCTAAAAGTACCAAAATAAGTAATAAAGATGATAAATATGAAATTTTAAAATATGATAATGGAGATACATATAAAGGGGAGTTAGTGGACGGAAAAAGAAGCGGATTTGGAATTTGCATTTTTGCAAATAAGGATAGATATGAAGGTTTATGGAAAGAAGATTTGATGCATAGCATAGGAAAGTATATTTATAGTGATGGTTCTATTTATAGTGGGGATTTTAAATTTGGAACTATAGAGGGCATAGGAATGTATACTTTTGTAAATAAGGATATTTACAAAGGTGAGTTTAGAAATGGAAAAAGAGAAGGAAAAGGACTTGTTATATATAATAATGGAGATAAGTTTTCGGGCACTTTTAACGATGGATTAAGAGAAGGAAAAGGCAAGTATGTATGTAATAACGGAGGAGTATTTGAAGGTGAATATAAAGAAGACAAATTAAATGGAAAAGGAAGTTACTCATATGCTGATGGAAGTAAATATGTAGGTGAATTTAAAAATAATGTATATCATGGAAAAGGTGTACATACTAATGAATCTGGAGATATATATGAAGGTGAATTTAAATATGGATATAAAAAAGGTTATGGTATATTAAAGTATAGAAATGGAGAAAGTTATAAAGGTTATTTTAAGGATGATAAATTTGATGAAAAAGGGCTATATGTATATAAAGATAATTCAGTTTACGAAGGAGAATATAAAGATGGAAAAAAATCCGGAGTTGGAACTTATACATGTGAAAGTTATAGATATATAGGGGAATGGAAAGATGATAAAAAGAGTGGAATAGGCACATATTATTTATTAAATGGAACAAAGATTGAGGTTTGTATAAAAGATGAAATAATAACTAAAGGGGAGCTTATCAGAGAAGGAAAAGAAAACAAAGAGATAAAAAATATAGATATAAGCAAAAATGAAAAAGAGGTAATAAAAAACATTTAAGTAGTTACAATAAGGCTACAAAGCATATACTATAATTACAAAGGTAATTAAAATAGGGTATAGTATACTTAAGGAGGGAGATTTAATGTTTTTAATATGGATTATAATAGGGATAGTATTACTTATAATTGAAGCTGTTACAGTAAGTTTTCTATCTATATTTTTCGCCATAGGCTGCCTTATAGCAGGGTTAGCATCATTTATAATACCTTCTTGGGGTGCACAAATCGTAATAATGTGTATTGTTTCAGGGATAGGAATTATATTTGGTAGAAGTGTACTTCAGAGATACTTTGAGGTAAATAAAGAAATAAAACCATCTACCATAGATGCTTTAATAGGAAAAACTGGTGTAGTAGTAAAAAATATTAGCTCAGACGAACCTGGATTAGTAAAATTAAATGGAGAAGTTTGGACTGCAACATCAGTTAATTCAATAGAAATACCTAAAGATGCCAATGTAGTTGTTGAAAAAATAGATGGGGTAAAATTAATTGTAAAAATTGCATAAGGGAGGGTTTTAAATGTTTGCATCAATATTCTTTACAGTTTTAATAGTATTAGTTATAGTTTTAGCTTTTTCTACTATTAAAATAGTAAAACAATCAGAAGTTATTATAGTAGAAAGATTAGGTAAGTATTGGAAAACTTGTGAATCTGGATTAAATATAGTTATTCCTATATTAGATAGAGTTGTTAAAAAAATAGATCTTAGAACTCAAGTTATAGATTCTCCACCACAACCTGTTATAACTAAAGACAACGTTACAATGTCAATTGATACAGTTGTGTATTATCAAATTACAGATTCTTTTAAGGCAACTTATGAAATAGCTAATTTAGTTCAAGCTATAAGATATTTAACAACTACTACATTAAGGGATGTAATAGGAACTATGGAACTAGACAGAACGCTATCTTCGAGAGATGATGTAAATAATAAACTTAGAATAATACTTGATGAAGCTACTGATAAATGGGGAGTAAGAGTAGAAAGAGTTGAAATTAAAAACATAGATCTTCCAGCGGATATAAAAGAAGCAATGGAAAAACAAATGAGAGCAGAGAGAGAGAAACGTGCAGTTATACTTCAAGCAGAAGGTACAAAACAATCAGCTATAACTCAGGCACAAGGACATAAAGAATCTCAAATATTAAAGGCAGAAGGAGAAAAGCAAACTGCTATACTTCATGCAGAAGCTAAGAGGGAATCTCAAATTAGAATTGCAGAAGGGGAAGCAGAAGCAATCAATAAAATTGCAGAAGCAGAAGCAAATAGAGTTAGAATGGTATATGAAGCTCTTAAAAATGCTAATGTTGATGAAGCAATGTTATCTGTTAAATATGTAGAAGCATTAAGCGAAATGGCTAAAGGTGAAAATAAAGTATTCATTCCGTATGAATCACAAGGATTACTTGGAAGCATAGGAGCTATAAAAGAACTAATAGCTGATAAAAAATAAATTTAAAGAATAAAAATGTCTTAAGGATTAAACCTTAGGACATTTTTTGCGTTTTTGCCTTATCACAATATAACTTTAAATTGTATATAATTCAGTATGAATGTTATCAAAGGAGTTGTATTAGATGAGCAAAATGAAATTGCTTCCATATAAAGTAAATGAAGTTAGTAGAGAGACTAAAATAGTTTCCTATGGGGTCAAAATGATTAGAGCTGATAAATTTTGGGCTAAATCAAACCGCGGAAAAGGAATTACGGTAGCTATTATAGACACTGGTTGTGATGTTGATCATAAAGCACTAAAAAATAATATAGCGCACACAAGAAACTTTACAAAAGATGATAACTCAAATAAAGATATAGCTAATGATTATATAGGCCATGGAACTCATGTCGCTGGAATTGTTCTTAGTGTTGCGCCTGAATGTAGTCTTATGATTTTAAAGGCTTTAAATGGAGATGGAGAAGGTGAGTATAAGTGGATAATAAATGCTATTAATTATGCTACAAGTAAGAAGGTAGATGTTATAAGCATGTCATTAGGTGGATATATTGATGATGAAAATCTTCATAAAGCTATAAGAAAAGCTGCAAGCAATAATATATTAGTGGTCTGTGCAGCAGGAAATGATGGAGATAATAACTCATCTACAAATGAATACTCTTATCCAGCTGCATATAGTGAAGTTATTTCAGTTGGAGCTGTAGATGAGAATGCTAAGCCTGCATATTTTTCAAATAGTAATAATTATCTAGACGTAATGGCACCAGGGGTAGGAATTTTGTCTACTTATAAAAATAACTCGTATGCAATTTTAGATGGAACAAGTATGGCGGCCCCTCATGTTAGTGGAGCACTAGCGCTTATAAAGAACTACTCAGATGGAGCGTTTGAAAGAGAACTAAGCGAGTCAGAAATATATGCACAACTTATTAAGTTTACTTTAGACTTAAGTTATGATAAAAAGGTTCAAGGAAATGGATTAGTATTTTTAGAAAGTCCTAAAATTCCTAAAAAAGGATTTAAATAAATTGTAAAATCAGTTTTTGATATTAAAAATATGAAAAAGGACAAGAATTAATTTATAAATATGAAAAGAAAAAGCATTAACATAATTTGTTATTGCTTTTTCTTTTTTAATATATGCTAAAATTTGATATAATTATACATATAACTATATGAAGGTGAGAGGTTTTATATGAAAAAAGAATTTATTGTAGTAGATTTAGAAACTACTGGTTTAGATCCATACAAAGGTTGCGAGATTATAGAGATTGGTGTAACTGAAATTATAGATAATAAAATAGGTAGAAATTATTCAAGATTAATAAAACCTAATGGAATAATTCCTACATTTATAAGTGATATAACTAACATAAGTAATGAAATGGTAGAAAATGAAAAAAGTTTAGAAGAAGTTTTACCTAAGTTTAGAGAATATGTAGGTGAAAAAACAATAATTGCACATAATGCTAAATTTGATTTAAAGTTCTTGAATTTTTATTTAGACAAAATGGGTCTAGAGCCTATTAATAATCATATATGTACTTTAGAGCTTTTAAAGCAGAACAAAGAATATAAAGGGAAAAATAAAAAATTAGAAACTGCGTGTGAGTACTATAATATAGAAAATAAAAATGCACATAGAGCAGATAGTGATACACTAGCTACTGCAAAATTATTTCTTGAACTAAATAAGTAACAAAAAACCCTTATACTTACTAAAATAAGTATAAGGGTTTTTTAAGTATACAAAATTGAATTTGCTTTTTTAGTGTTTATTTATACTTAAAAATCATAGTATATATAAGTCATAAAAATGCAGAGTTAGGAGTGACAGTAATGGGGGTTATGATAGGAGCGTTTTTAGGTGGTGATACTATATTATGGATATAATTACTAATATAGACTTAAAAATAATAAAACCTTTAAAATCTGAAGGGGTTAATTCAAAATTATATTTAGTTGAAGATAGTCAGATGGGGAGACAATTCATATTGAAAAAAATAAAAAAATCATCTTTTAAAAATCCAGAAAAATGTTTTGAAGAGCCAAAAAAAATATGTAAAGCAAATCATCCGAATATAATAAAAATAAATCATGTATCATATGATGATGAAAATATATATATAACGATGCCTTATTATAAAAATGGGTCACTATACCATTTGTTAGAAACAAGAAATTTAACGATAAGAGAAATAAAAAATTATGCACTAGATTTTTTATATGCTGTTGAATATATACACAATATAGGAATTGCACACTGTGATATAAAACCAAATAATATACTTATAAGCAATGAAAATAAAGCTGTACTAACTGATTTTGGGTCAGCTGTATATTTAAATAGAAATGGAGTTGGAAAGTTAAGAAATGTTTATTATAAACATATAGCTCCAGAACAATGCAAGAGTACTGTTATAGATAGAAGAGTTGATATATATCAAATAGGTACAACTTTGTATAGAATGTGTAATGGAAACTTAGAATATAATAATCAATTAAAAAAATATAAGGATATAAACATGGTTAAAGTAGCGTCAGCATGTGGAAAATTCCCTAAACGAAATAAATATTTACCTCATGTACCTAAGGACATGATAAACATAATTGAAAAGTGCATAAATGTAAGTCCAGAAGACCGATATGAAAATGTATCAGATATAATCAATGATATTAAGTGTATAAATGAAAACTTAGATTGGAAATACGAAGGTAGTGATGAAAATCATTATTTTACAAGAAGGAACAATGACAATACTACTATACAAATTATAGTTAGTGAGGATTCAGGTTATTGGAATATAAAAACTATAAGAGTTAATAAGGAAAGTAGAAAATATAATATATATAAAGGTTATTGTTATGAATATATAGAGAAAAAATCTGAGGCTTTTAAGGAAGTAAATAAAATAATAGCCTTACTTTCATACCGATCAAAGTAAGGCTTTTAAAGGGGTAAAATATATTATAAAAAGGGGTTTATTAGGGAATATATTTTATTTGGGGAGTAAAAATTTTAAGGTTATCAGGGGAATAACCTTCTGAAATAATAATAACAAGATTCGACAAATATGTCAACAATTTTCGACAAAAAAGTATAAAATAAATCAAATTGAATTTTGCATTTGAAAATAGACAAAAAAAAGAAAAGCTAAGAGCTTTTCTTTTTTTTGTCTATTTTATTTATGTATTATTCTGGTTGAGGAGCGTCAACAGGACATACGCTGTTACAAGTTCCACACTCTATACATACATCAGGATCTATAACGTATTTGTCATCTCCTGCAGATATACAACTAACTGGACATTCTGGTTCACATGCTCCACAACTTATGCAAGCATCATTTATTTTGTAAGCCATAATAAATACCTCCTAAAATTTTGTTCAGATTTATTATACCCTAAAAAATCAAGTTTACACAAAAATTTCAAAATTTATATAAAATAATTTTAAATAATAAGCACAAAAAAACACAAAACTATATACAATTAAAGTTTTGATTTATTTGGCATAAAAAGGTATAATTACTCATATATTTAAAAAGGAGAGAAAAAAATGAGTTATTATGATGATGGAAATAATAAAATAAGGCGTAAAAAAATTAGCTCTCATAATGGAAACTCAAAAACTCAAGTTATTAAAAAAAATAACATAAATAGAGCTGAGAATAGTATTAATTATGATAATAGAAAAGAATATACAAGTAGTGGTAAAAGAGTTGAAAAAGTAAGAGCTAAAAAGAAATTAAGAAATAAAAAGTTTTTAGGCGTACTAAAAAAATCCTTAATATTTTTACTTATAATATCATTTGTAGGAGCTATAGCTGGAAATGCATTAATGAATGTAATGTTTAAAAATACTCCTGAACTTACATACTCATATATGAAGGATAAATCAATAAGTAGTGAATATGTGAGTATAAGTAAAATTCCTGTGAATTTGCAAAATGCAATAGTTTCTATAGAAGATGAACGATTTTATGATAATAAAGGTGTAGATTATATGGCTTTAGCGAGGTCGATTGTACACAATGCTATAAGTAAATCTACACAAGGTGGAAGTACAATTGAAATGCAACTTTCAAAGAATCTTTTAACTACTACAGACCAAACTATAAAAAGAAAACTTAAAGACATGTATAATGCTAAGCAAATGAATAAACATATGAACAAACGAGAAATATTAGAACTTTATTTAAATAATATATATTTAGGAAAAAGTTCATATGGAGTTGCAAAAGGAGCCAAAATCTATTTTGATAAAAATGTAAGTGAACTTAATTTAGGTGAATGCGCTTTATTGGCTGGGATAACAAATAATCCAGGACTATACTCCACAGATTATGAAGCGGCTAAAAAAAGACGAGATATAATTTTATATAAAATGCAAGAATTAGGATATATAACTAAAGATGAATATGAAACAACTAAAAAGCAAGAAACTCCAATGAATATAAAGTAAAAGAGGTGTATTATGAGTAATTTTAAATTTAAATTTAGAGAAAAAGAGTATGAACTAAATGAAAGCAACTGTAGTGGGCTAATAAATGATGAGGAAAAGCCAGTATCTAATATAGGTTTAGATGAGGTTTTAAGATTATTAAATCAAGATGAAAATATTGATTTTGATTTAGAATACTACCAAGAAGCTTGTCCAGAGTGTTTAGCTGGAGTTAAAGAAAAACAAAAATTCTTTGGATTTTTAGAATATCATTTTTATGTATTTTCAAAAGATGGTAAATATGTAATTAGTGATATAGATAAGGAATATGAGGGCCTATCATTTAATAAGTTAAGCAGAACTGGAACAGTAGATGATAGTTATATAGTAAGCCTAATAATATGTGAGCATTGTGGTGATCATATAGTTCAAATAGAAAATTGTATAGTATAAAAAGCTGCTTTTAGAGCAGCTTTTTTTATGTCTAGATATAAGTATTAAAAACAACTGTTACTTGAGCTGTAACTATTAAATCCCCTGATGAAAGATAAGGAGAGCTTGCATATCCAACGTCTCTTTTACTTACAGAATAAATTGAAGTACTATTTTCAAAAATACTTTCAGGTAAGGGTTTTAATTTTATACCAAGGTTTTTAGCTAATAATGCGCCTTTATCCAATGCATCTTGGGTTGCAGCTAAAAGAGCATCTTTATAGTGAGGAGATGTATCAGATACAGTAAATGAAATATTAATATTACTATTAGCACCATTTTCTATAGCTAAAGAGTAAATATCTCCTAATTTATTTAGATTAGTAATTTCGATTCTTAAAGTAGTGGTAATTTCATAAGCAACAAGTTCATTTGTTACATTGTCATATTTTTTGTTTATAGAAACATCATAAGCATTTATATTTTCTTTTGGAATACCATAGTCAGTTAAACTAATTATAATAGCATTTACAGTATTTGAATTTTCAACCTGAGCTACTTGAACATCAGGATTAGATGTGGTTACACCGACTGTCAATAAAGCTAAGTCAGCTTTAACCCTAACAGTTCCAACTCCATTTATAGAGAGTTGCCCTTTCTCTCTAATTGCATTCATATTCATATATTGCATAAAATATCCCCTTTCAACAATCACATATACTATAAATATACTAATTTAAAATAAAATTTATTCCTAAGATAAGGCTTGATTAGAAAAAATGATATTATAGTAAAAGTACTATAGATGAAATAAAATTTGAAAGGTAGTATAATAATGTAAGTAAAAAAGAACTAGATTTTTATTTATATACAATTTTACATATAAAGTTAGGAGGTAAAAATGCAACCATTAGCTGATAGATTAAGACCTCAACAAATAGATGACATGATAGGACAAACACACATAATAGGAAAAGGAAAAATTATAAATAAACTTATTGAGAATAAAACTATTCCAAATATGATTTTATATGGTCCTCCTGGTACGGGAAAAACGACATTAGCCAATATAATAGCTAATGTAACGGGTAAAAAATATATAAAGTTGAACGCAGTTAACTGTGGAACTAAAGAAATTAAAGATGCTATAGATAGTAGTAAGAGAGATTTATTTTCGTATAACGGAATAATTTTAATGCTAGATGAGATACAAGCTTTAAATAGAAAGCAACAACAATCACTTCTTGAAGTTATAGAGGATGGATCAGTTACATTAATAGCAAGTACAGCTGACAATCCATATTTTGTAGTATATAAAGCTATATTAAGTAGAAGTACTATATTCGAATTTAAACCAATAAATAAAAATGATATATTTGTAGGCTTAAAAAAATCTGTAGAAAAAATTAAAAAACTTAATACATATGAGATTGTAAATGTTGACGAAAATGCATTAGAGTATATTGCTCAAACTTGCAATGGCGATATGAGAAGTGCATTGAATAAGCTAGAGTTAGTTATAAATTTAGGAACAGATATAACAAATAATAGTGTAAATATAACACTAGAAAATGTTATGGATTGTTCAACTGTAAAAATGATGAATTTTGATAGAGGTGGCGATGATGGATACTCTATACTATCTGCATTTCATAAATCGCTTAGAGGTTCAGATGCAGATGCAGCTATACATTACTTAGCAAGGCTTGTAAAAGCAGGAGATATACAAGGAATAACAAGAAGATTATTGTGCGTTGCAAGTGAGGATGTAGGTCTTGCTGTTCCTCAAGCTATAACCATAACTGAAGCTTGTGTTTCAGCAGCTCTTCAACTAGGGTTTCCAGAAGCGAGAATTCCTCTTGCACAAGCTACAATATACTTAGCTCAGTGTCCAAAATCAAATTCAGTAATAAGTGCTATAGATTTAGCATTAGCGGACTTAGATACTGTAGAAACGGGAGATATACCTATGCACTTAAAAGATGCTCATTATTCAGGGGCAGCTAAGCTAGGTAGAGGACTCGAATATAAATATCCTCATGATTATGAAAATAATTACGTAGATCAACAGTATTTGCCTGAGCCTATAAAGGATAGAAAATATTATACTCATGGATTAAATAAAAATGAAAAATCATTTGAACAGTATTGGAAATCTTTAAAGAATAAAAATAGTTAGTTAAAATGAAAAAAGGTATAGTACGGAAACTATACCTTTTTATTATATTCTTTTATATATTATTGGATCAACAAATCCAAAAGTTATCTTATCATTTTTATAAAAAACTTCACTTACATATAATGTAGAGTCTTCTATTCTTTCTTTTAGTTCAAACTTAGTTATAGGTGAAAAATGACTAATACTTTCTCCAGTAAATACTCCATCAGACTCATCATAGACCATAGGTGTAAACTTTTCAGATACAATTAAATCATTATAATCCATTGTTAAGGATTCATTATCATTTCTAAAATCTTCTTTTTTAACACCTTCAGGTAATTCGTATGATGTTAATACAACCTTATTATCTTCATTTAGTGTAAATAAAAATAAATGAGGTAATATGTTGCTGAAATTACCTTGTTTATAATAACTTTCTTCTATAACAAAGTAATTTTTAAAATCTTTCGGTAAATTTTTAATTTTATCATTACATATACCATTTATATGTTTTGCATAAGGATGTTTTACCTCACCTTTTTTTAATTCAGATTCTATTTGCTCATCGTTATTAAATGTTCCACATAAATTTTTAACAAAGACATCTAATACAGTCATAATTAACCCTTCTTTCTGAAATTATTAAAACTAATATATCACTATGAAAATATATTTTCAAGTAATTTGGATATAAAAATAAAATTTTGTTTTAATTTGATATAATTATAAAATAATAACTAATTTAATGAAGGAAAAAAGCCTTATAAAAAAGAATAAATAAATAACTAATAACATATTATTTAGCATTAAACTTATATGTCGGAGGATAAAATGATTCTAAAGTTAGATGAATGTTACCATGATCAAATTATTGAATACTTAATAAGAGAAGAAGATTTTAATTTATTTGTAATAGGAGATATTGAAAGATATGGATATGACAATCAATTCTTTAATATATGGGGAGATTTTAATACAGTGGGGGATATAAATGGACTACTTATACAATATTTTGATTTATTAACGCTGTATTCTTATGATAATAGAGATTTAACTTGCTTTATTGAGCATATAAATAGCTTACCGTTTAGCAACATAAATGGGAAAATAGAAACTTTAAAATACATAGAGCCGTATATTAATTATAATAGAAAAAGAATTGTTAACTTTTGTGTGTTGAAAAATATAAGCTATCTAAAAGAACATAAATTAGATAGTGATGTGAAAAAAATAAGATTTGGGAAAATAGGAAAGATACTTAGTTTATATGAAGATATAAATGAATTTCAAAAGCCTACAATACAAAGTATAAGAGAAAACTTAAGAACTGGAAGAGGTTATTACATTGAAAAAGATAAAAAAATTGTATCTATGGCAAAATCTACATCAGAAAGTACTACACATGCAATGATAGTTGGAGTAGGGACACACCCTATGTATAGGAATAAGGGGTATGCGACAAAATGTATAGTCAAGTTATGTAATAATTTAATAAACGAAAAAAAGAAGCCATGCCTATTTTATGATAATGAAGATGCCGGAAAAATTTATAAAAAATTAGGGTTTAAAGAAGTTGGTCAGTGGGTAATTTATTATATGTAAAGAATAAAAAGAGTTGAAAACACAAGGTTTTAACTCTTTTTTTAATTCCTACGAAAATAGTATGAATTTAATGTTGACAAGATCACTAGGATATAATAAAATAATCTTGAAGATAAAACCTAGTAAGTTAGTCGGGAATACCTATTTGAAAAGAAGGTGTATAAAATGAAGTTATCAACTAAAGGTAGATACGGACTAAAAGCAATGTTTGAGCTTTCGTTGACACAGAAAAATGGACCAGTTCCATTAAGACAAATAGCTCAAAAGCAAAATATATCAGAGCAATATTTAGAGCAAATATTTTCAGCACTTAAAAAAGCTGGATTGATTAAAAGTGTAAGGGGTGCTCAAGGAGGCTATTTATTAGTTAAAGAACCTAAAGATATAACTGTAGGAGATATATTAATAGTACTTGAAGGTCCTGTTTCAATATCAGATTGTGTAGTAGATGAAGATATATGCGAAAACTCAGATATATGCGTTACCAAAATTGTTTGGGAAAGACTTAAAAAAGGCATTGAAGATGTTATAAATTCAATAACACTTCAAAACATGATAGATGATTACAATAAAAATAAAAACATAAATGATATAACAGATTTAATTATAAAATAGATTTAGGAGATGAATGAAATGGAAAAAAGAAAAATATATATGGATTATTCGGCTACAACTCCTGTAAAACAAGAAGTATTAGATGCTATGATGCCTTACTTCACTGAAACTTTCGGAAATGCATCAAGTTTTCATTCTTTCGGGAGAGATGCAAAGAATGTTTTAGATAAATCAAGAGAAACTGTAGCTAATCTTATAAATGCAAAACCAAATGAAATATACTTTACAGCTGGTGGAACAGAAAGTGACAACTGGGCAATAGAAGGGGTTGCTTTTGCAAACAAGGCTAAAGGAAATCATATAATAACTTCTAAAATAGAACATCATGGTATATTACATGTTTGTGAATATTTAGAAAAGCATCACGGATTTGAAGTAACATACTTAGATGTAGATGCTGATGGTAGAGTAAATGCTGAAGATGTTGAAAAAGCAATAACAGATAAAACTATATTAATAAGTATAATGTTTGCTAACAACGAAGTAGGTACTATACAACCTATAAAAGAAATAGGGGAAATAGCTAAAAAACATAATGTTATATTCCACACAGATGCTGTTCAGGCTGCTGGAAATATACCAATAGATGTTAAAGAGTTAAATATAGATTTAATGAGTATGTCATCTCATAAGATTTATGGACCAAAAGGTATAGGTGCTTTATACATAAGAACTGGTGTTAAATTACACACATTCGTTCATGGTGGAGCACAAGAGAGAAGAAGAAGAGCAGGTACAGAAAATATACCAGGTATAGTTGGATATGCAAAAGCATGTGAACTTGCAAAAGCTAACATGGAAGAGCATATAGAAAGACTAACAGCATTAAGAGCTAAACTTATAGATGGTATACTAAAAAGAATACCTCATACAAAAGTTAATGGAAGCTTAGAGTACAGACTTCCAGGAAATGTAAACTTCTCGTTTGAGTTTATAGAAGGAGAAGGAATACTATTAATGCTAGATATGTTAGGTATAGGAGCATCAAGTGGATCAGCTTGTACTTCTGGATCATTAGATCCATCTCACGTTCTTATGGCAATGGGTCTACCTCATGAGATAGCTCATGGGTCATTAAGACTTAGTATAGGAGATTTTACAACAGAAGAAGATATAGATTATATAATAGATAACTTACCAAAAATAATAGAGAGACTAAGAAGTATGTCACCATTATACAACAAGTTAGAAAAGGGAGGTAATTAATATGCAATACAGTGAAAAAGTTATGGATCATTTCATGAACCCAAGAAATGTTGGAGAAATAGAGGATGCTAGTGGAATAGGAGAAGTTGGAAACGTTAAATGTGGAGATATAATGAGAATATATCTTGATATAGATAATGACACTAAAATAATAAACGATGTTAAGTTTATGACTTTCGGATGTGGATCAGCTATAGCAAGTTCTTCTATGGCTACAGAATTAATAAAAGGTAAAACTATAGAAGAAGCTTTAGAAATAACAAATAAAGCTGTTGCAGAAGCATTAGATGGATTACCACCAGTAAAAATGCACTGTTCAGTATTAGCAGAACAAGCTATAAAAGCTGCTTTAATAGATTACTCTAAAAAGAATAATATACACATAGCTGCTTTAGATGGTGTTGTTATAGAAGATGATCACGATCATCACCATGATTTAGAAGAAGATTTAGTTTAAATTTAAAATATAAATAGGAGAGTAATATGTATTTCCTTCACACGACGTACTGCGTACGTAAGTGTTGCGTCAATACATATTACTCTCTATTTGTTATTAAGAAATTTAAATTATGTGGGAATAAGGAAAAGAGGGCATTTATAACGATAAGTTATAAATGCCCTCTTTTTTACGCAATGGACGAAGTAAATTTTTGTTATTTTTGTAAAAAATGAAACTTTTTTGAATAATTTTTCGTCTAATATATGAAGATATTTTTAGAAAGAAATAAAATTGTAAGAAAATCTTAAGATTTATGTTAAGAAATTCTTAAGATTTATAGTTTATTATATAAATATAGAAAAAATAAAGATAGAAAGGTCGGGATATTGTATAATCAAAACTGATGATTAAATGAAGTGAGGTAAGTATATGAGCAATATTTTAGTTGTTGATGATGATAAAGAAATAGTAGACTCGATTGAGATTTACTTAAGAAATGAAGGATTTAATATATTTAAAGCTTATGACGGTATCGAAGCATTAGAAATTTTAGTATCAGAAAATATTCATCTCATAATTATGGATATAATGATGCCTAAATTAGATGGAATAAAAGCTACCATAAAAATTAGAGAAGAAAAAAATATACCAATAATATTAGTATCTGCAAAAAGTGAAGATAGTGATAAAATTATTGGATTAAATATTGGAGCAGATGATTATATAACAAAACCATTCAATCCATTAGAGCTTATAGCAAGAACTAAATCGCAACTCAGAAGATACATAAATTTAGGAAATTACGAATCTGTAGAAAATAAAGACATTTTACAAAGTGGAGATCTTAAATTAAATATTAATAGTAAAGAAGTATTTGTTGATGAAGAATTAGTTAAACTTACGCCTATAGAATTTAAGATTTTAAATCTTTTAATATCCAATAAAGGTAGAGTTTTTTCAATAGATGAAATTTATGAAAGAGTTTGGGAAGAAGAGAGTTTTAACTCAGAAAATACAGTCAGTGTTCATATTAGGAGAATTAGAGAAAAAATCGAAATTAATCCTAAAGAACCAAGATACTTAAAGGTGGTGTGGGGCGTTGGATACAAAATCGAGAAGTTATAATATTTTAAAAATTAAAAGATGGAATATACAGTTAGTAATGCATTTTGCACTTTTACTTATATTTTTCTTCATGACACAAGTTGGAGCTGTTTTAATAGGATTTACATATTTAGAAGGACAGTTAGGTCTACAATTCTTAATTTTAGCAATTTCAAATTTTATTTTTTACAAAATTATGAGAGCTATGAATTTATTATAGGCAAGCGAAGAAATGGGTGAATAAATGAAAAAGACAAATAAAAAAATATTAAAGTTTATAACTTTAATCATATTATTAATTTCAACAGCAATATTTGGAGCATCATTACAAGAATTAAGATTTGGAGATGCTTATCAATATACAAGACCCAGTAATTTAGTTAGCAAATCTAATTCAATTTATGCAAAAAACTTTTTTGAAAGTGATATGTTTGATAATTCTACACTTCAAAATATTTTACATAATTTGACCATGTTTACATCTAATACTCAAATGCGTTCAGAAGAAGAGATTGTGAGTGCTAAAAATGCAATATCTGAATTTAAAGATATAAAGTTTTTTGTTATGAATGATTCAACTGGAGTAAGTTACAGTAATACCAAGTATAGAAATAATGAAGAATTTAGAAAAAACCAAAAAGGATATGTTAATTTAGAAATTGATTTTAGTAACGATATGAGTAGATATACTAAAATTATAGATAGCAAACGAAGTTCGTATAGAGTAAATAGAGATTTATTTTGGGGAGTACCAAAAGATAATTTAACAATAAGCATGTCATTTCCTAAAGAAAGTAGTAATGACGGTTATAATAGTATATTATTTGATGGTAATTATTCTAGTTTTGAATATTATAAAAATCTATCAAATAAATTAAATAAAGTTTTAATAGCATCAGCTATTAGTTCGATAATTTCATTAATTTTACTTATAAAAAATAAAGAAAAACTTATAAATAAAGAAGGATTAATATTAAAATTATATGCAAAAATACCTTTAGAAATATATACTTTTATATTTATAGTATTAGGTATATTTTCAATTTTAGACGTAAGTTCTAGGTGGTCTGTAATTTTAAAGTTTATATTTTTAAGTTTCGTATTTATTTGGATAATCTGCTTTATAAATTTAGATAAAAAGACTGGCATTTTAAAAAATAGTATAACGTACAGGTTTGGGAGATTTTTCACAAATGTAATAACAAATACAATTAATTATAGTAAAAAAGTACCTTTAATAAAAAGATTAATTTTATTAGATTTATTAATACTAATGTGTACAACCTTTATACTTATGTTTTTTAAAATACAATTTTATTCAATTTCATTTAGAATAGTTATGTTTATTTTAACTATACTATCGTTAGTTTTATTTATTGTAACTGGATACACAATAAACAGATTAGCTTATATTGATGAAATAATAGAAGGTACAGAAAAAATAAAAAATGGAGATATAAATCATAAAATAAGATTAAGAGATAACAATAGCTTAACAATTCTTGCAGAAAATATAAATAACTTAAGTGATGGACTTGAAAATGCAATAGAAGAAACATTAAAAAGTGAAAGAATGAAAACAGAGCTTATAACAAATGTAAGTCATGATTTAAAAACGCCTTTAACATCAATAATAAACTATGTTGATTTAATAAAAAAAGAAGAAAATATACAGCCGGAGTACGTAAATGATTATATAAACATATTAGACAATAAGTCAAAACGTTTAAAAAATCTTATAGAAGATTTGTTTGAGGCTAGTAAAGCAAGTAGTGGAAACATTGATCTTAATATTGAGAGGTTGGATTTAAATCAACTATTAAGACAAAGTATAGGCGAAAATGAAGAAAAATTAATAGAATCTAATTTGAGTTTAAAATTAAATATTCCAAAAGAACCTGTTTATATAAATTGTGATGGGAGACGAATGTATAGAGTGTTTGAAAATTTATTAGTAAATATATCTAAATACTCTCATGAAAATACAAGAGTTTATGTAGATATGGTAGTGGAGGGAAATCAAGTGTTCGTTTCCATGAAAAATATATCGGCATACGAATTAAACTTTGAAGCAAGCGAAATACTTGAAAGATTCAAAAGGGGAGACTTAGCTAGAAATACAGAGGGAAGTGGACTTGGATTAGCTATTGCTAGAGACTTAGTACAACTTCAAGGTGGTAAATTAGGAGTTCAAATAGATGGAGACTTATTTAAGGTAGAACTCTCCTTCAACACAATATAAAATAAAAAAGCTATATCAAATAAATCAGCAGAGTATAAATATATAAGTTTTAGCGACCTTTCAAATCATGTTTTTGATTTGGGGAGTAAAACTTATATATTTATACGGGATTGCAGTCTATTTGATATAGCTTTTTATTTTTTATTTCATATCTATTAGTAATTGTTTATCTTTTATCATTTCATCTTGACTTACATAAATAGATTTAACACATCCACTTGTTTTAGCTACTATAACAGTTTCCATTTTCATAGCTTCAATAACAATAAGTGGCTGATTTTCTTTAACTTCTTGATTTTCTTCAACTAATATATTTACAACCTTTCCAGGAATGCTAGCACCTATTTGTAAAGGGTTGTTCATATCAGCTTTTAAGATATCTTTAATATTTGAACTATAGTGAGTATCACTAACTTCTATATCTCTCATCATTCCATTTAGTTCAAATGATAAAGTTCTATTTCCGTCCTCTTTTATGTCCCCGATTTCTATTAACTTTATAGTTAATACTTTTCCTTCTTCAATCTCTACTTCACATTCTTCCCCTATTGATAAACCATAAAAATATACGTGACTTTCAAGTTTTGAAATATCATTATATAACTGTAGATGTTTTAAATAATCTTCATAGACATTAGGATAAAGTGTGTAACTTAATATATTTCTTACATTAGAATCCATACTAAACTTTTCATCCAAATATTTTTTTACAGATTCAAAATCTTCGCTTGGAATTAATTCTCCAGGTCTTACTATTATAGGAGTTTCTCCTTTTAGTACTACCTTTTGAATATCCTTAGGTATTCCTCCTTCAGGTTGACCTATCATACCCCTACAATAGTCAACAACTGAGTCTGGGAATGAAAGATTTTTCCCTTCTGAAACTATATTATTTTTATCTAATTTATTTTTTACCATAAATATTGCTAAATCTCCTACAACTTTAGATGATGGAGTAACTTTAATGATATCACCTAATATTTCATTAGATTCTTTATATTTTTCTTTTACTTGATCAAACTTATCAGATAAACCTAAACTGTCAGCTTGAGGTTTTAAGTTTGTATATTGACCACCTGGAATTTCATATTTATAAATTTCAGCAGATGGATTCTTTAAATCACTTTCAAATTTTGAGTATACATTACGTAAATCTTTATAGTAATTGCCTAATTCTTCAAATCCATATAAATCTATTTTAGTATCTCTTTCTGTATTTTTAAGAGCTTCTACAATTGAATTTAATGAAGGCTGACTAGTAAGTCCTGCCATTGTTTCAAGTGCACCATCAACAATATCAACACCAGCTTCAGAAGCCATTAAGCATGTAGCAACTCCATTACCACTTGTGTCATGAGTGTGTAGGTGAATAGGAGTATTAACATTTTCTTTTAATGCTTTTATAAGAGTATAGGCAGCGTATGGTTTTAAAAGGCCTGCCATATCTTTTATGCATATAATGTCAGAACCTAATTCTTCTAACTGTCTAGCCATATTAATGTAATACTCTAAATTATACTTAGTTTTATTTGGATCTAGAATATCTCCTGTATAACAGATTGTAGATTCAACAATTTTACCAGTTTCAAGAGCTGTATATATAGATGGTTTCATGTTTTCAACCCAGTTAAGAGAGTCAAATATTCTAAAAACATCAATTCCTTTATTTGCTGATTCTTTTAAGAATTCCTTTATAACGTTATCGGGATAGTTTTTATAGCCAACTCCATTAGATGCTCTAAATAGCATTTGAAACATTATGTTAGGAATTTCTTTTCTTAATTTTTCAAGTCTTACCCATGGAGATTCTTTTAAGAATCTGTATGCTACGTCGTAAGTTGCTCCTCCCCACATTTCAAGAGAGAATAAATCTTTCATATGTTCACTTGTTGGCGTTGCAACTTTTAGTAAGTCATAACTTCTAAGTCTTGTTGCTAAAAGAGATTGATGTGCATCTCTCATAGTTGTATCTGTTAGAAGTAGTTTTTTCTCTTTTTTTACAGATTCTAAATAATCTTTTTTACCTAGTTTATCAAATAATATTTTACTTCCTTCGTTTGGAGAAAATGTATTGCTTGATTTAGGGGTATATATAGTTTGAAACTCGGGTTTTTCAGAACACTTATTTTCATTTACTATAGTATTTCCTATAAATTGAAGTAGCTTAGTTCCTCTATCCTTGCTTTCTTTTATTTCAAATAAATCTGGATTTTCATCAATGAATTTTGTACTACAGTTTCCTTGTGAGAAAATTGGGTTATTTAATACATTAACTAAGAAACCTATATTTGTCTTAACACCTCTAATTCTAAGTTCTTTAATTGAACGAACTGTTTTGTTTATAGCTCCTTTGAAAGTTCTATCCCAAGATATTGTCTTAACTAACAAGCTATCGTAGTAAGGGCTTATTGTAGAGCCTGTAAATCCGTTTCCTCCATCTAGCCTTATACCAAAACCTGAACCAGTTCTATAAACTTGTATTTTGCCAGTATCAGGCATAAAGTTGTTTTTAGGATCTTCTGTAGTTATTCTACATTGGATAGAGTATCCTCGTACTTGTATGTCTTCTTGTGATTTTATGTTTATAGGTTCATCTTCTAATTTATATCCTTGAGCTACTAATATTTGACTTTGAACTATGTCTATACCTGTAATCATTTCTGTTACAGTATGTTCAACTTGAACTCTTGGATTCATTTCAATAAAGTAGAAATTTTCATTTTCATCAACTAAAAATTCTAATGTACCGGCATTTACATAGCCAACATGTTTAGCTATTTTTACAGCATTAGTACATATTTGTTCTCTAAGTTTATCAGATAGAGAAAATGCTGGAGCATATTCTATTATTTTTTGATGTCTTCTTTGAACTGAACAATCTCTTTCATATAAATGAACTATATTTCCAAACTTATCTCCAAGTATTTGAACTTCTATATGTTTTGGATTAGGTATATATTTTTCTATAAATATAATATCTTCACCAAAAGCTTTTCTTGATTCACTACATGCAGTTTCGTATTCTATATTTAAGTTATCTTCGCTGTATACAATTCTCATACCTCGTCCGCCACCGCCATTAGAAGCTTTAAGCATTATAGGATAACCAATTTTATTAGCTATTTCTTTAGCTCTTTCTATGCTTTTAATTGACTCATCTATACCTGGAATAGTGGGAACATTAGCTTCTTTAGCTATTTGTTTTGAGTTGATTTTATCTCCCATCATATTCATTATTTCAGCCGATGGGCCTATAAAAATTATTCCGTTTTCTTCACATTTTTTTACAAACTCTGGATTTTCAGACAAGAATCCGTAACCAGGATGAATTGCATCTACATTTTTACTTTTGGCTAATTCAATTATGCCATCTATATCTAAATAAGCATCAATAGGACCTTTATCCTCTCCTATTAAATATGATTCATCAGCTTTAGTTCTAAATAAAGAATATTTATCTTCTTTGCTATATATCCCAACGCTTTTTATACCCAATTCAGAGCAAGCTCTAAATATTCTAATCGCAATTTCACCACGATTGGCTACTAAAATTTTATTAATTTTTTTAAGCATAAGTGAAAAAATCCCCCTTAATTCTTTTGATATTAAAGATTATAGACTAATTTACTTTAATTTTAAATATAGTTATAAAAACTCCTTAATAAATAAGAAATATTTATCGAATCATGCAACTTATATAATTTAAAAGTACATAACTATCTTATTAAACACGTGTAAAAAAGGTGAAATCACTTAAAAAGTATATTTTCCGAATAAATATAAAGTAAGCTTTTTAAAATACCTTATATTAAAAGGAAAAAATTAATTATGCAAACATATATTTAAGAAAAATTAACACAATTTCACACAACTCACATTAATTAATAATATGAATAAATTTAATTAATGTGGGTATATGAACATTATTGAGATAGTTGGGGGTTATAAAAAGAAAAAATTTGTGTTTGTTTTAGCATATAATATTAAATTTATTATATTTTAAAATGAGTATAAGTTAAAAATAGGAACCAAAACTCTTCAATTATCTTAAATTAATAAATAAACAGATTTATGAAGAGGAGTGTTTTTTATGAGTGAGAAATCAAATAAAAATACTACAGCTATTGCTATGATAGTATTTTTACTTGGAATTTTTATGGGAGCTATGGATTCAGGGATAGTATCTCCGGCAAGAAATGTAATAGCAAATGGTCTAGGGGTATCACAATCAGCAAGTGTATGGATGATAACTATATATACATTAGCTTATGCAGTGTCTATGCCGATAACAGGTAAAATGGCTGATATTTATGGGCGTAAGAAAGTATATATAATTTGTGTTTCATTATTTGCAACTGGATCTTTGCTTTGTGGAATATCTGATATAGTTGGAAGTTATGAATTTTTACTAGTATCAAGAGTTATTCAAGCTATAGGCGGTGGAGGTATAATGCCAATAGCTACTGCTTATATAGGAGCATCATTTCCAGAAGAAAAAAGAGGTTCAGCTCTTGGTATGGTAGGTGGAATATATGGGATAGCAACAGTTCTTGGACCTACTTTAGGAAGTTTTGTTCTTTCAATTGCAGGAGATAGCAGATGGGGATACTTATTTTTAATAAACGTGCCTATAAGTATAATAATTTTATTTACATCTTTAAAATTAGAAGAAAACAAACAATCTTCTAAAGTGAAAAAAATGGATGTATGGGGATGTGTAGCATTAAGTATAGTTGTAGCATCTTTAATGTATGGATTAACTAATTTAAAATTCTATGATTTTGCAAACTCAGTTAAATCAATAGAGGTATGGCCTTATTTATTAACAACTATAGTTTTTATACCTATAGTAATATATATAGAAAAAAGAGCAGAAGATCCTGTTTTAAACTTAGGATTTTTTACAAATAAACAGACTGCATTAACTTTATTTTTAAGTTTTATAGTTGGTTGCGGTCTTATGGGAACTGTATTTCTACCTCAATTCTCAGAGAACGTATTAAAATTAAAAAGAGGTAGTGGTGGATATATAGTAACTTTGTTTGCTGTGTTTACAGGAATAGCAGCACCTCTTGGTGGAAAATTTATTGATAAATATGGAGTTAAAAAGCTTTTATTATTGGGATTTAGCTCAAGTATAATAGGGGTTTTATACCAAGCATTTATTACAGCAAATCATCCTAATTTTACAAACTTAACAGTAGGTTTAGTATTTATGGGAATTGGTATGGGATTTACGATGGGAACTCCTATAAATTATTTAATGATGAGCTTAGTTAAGCCAGAAGAAATTTCTATGGGGCAATCTACTGTATCCTTACTTAGATCTATAGGGGTTGCGGTATCACCTAATTTGCTTATAAATTTTGTTTCTGATGCAGGTAGAAATGTACCAGCGGCTATTCAAAAAGTAATGCCTCCAATACCAGGAGCTTCCTTTGGTGGAGGAAATATGTCAGCTGATATGCTAAATAAGTTTCAAAATGCTGATGTAACAAATATATTTGAGGTAGTTAAGTCATTTGTAAACTCTATGTTTAATGGATTACAACATACTATGGCATCTAATCCTAATATGAATTTTGATATGTTAAAAAGTAACTATTTAATTAGTTTAGATAAAGCTAAACCTAGTATAGTTCATGCTTATCAATACACAATGAACCAAGGATATGCGCATTTATTTATAGGAACTGCAGTAATAGCTTTATGTGGATTAATAGCATCTTTATTTTTAAAAAGTCATAAAAAAGAAGCTTAATTAAAATAACTACAATCTAGGTTAAAACTAGATTGTAGTTATTTTAATGTATAAAGAATTTTATTAAGGTCTATGTTATAATGTATCAATATGTATATTTTAAATCACTTATAAACTTGATCAACATATATGGTTTGTAATGTCGTTGGCAAAATTATATAAGTGAATTTTGTATAGAAAGAAGGCTGTATATGGAAATAAAAAAGATGACTGAGGCAGCTATAATGTCTTCACTTTTCATAGTTTGTAGTATATTTGCAATATCTACAGGACTTTTATATGGACTTTACATAGACATAATAGTTCCGATTTTTATAGCAATTATATATTTAAGATGCGATTTTAAATTTACAATACTTGCAATGGTAACTTGTTTAATAATTGTGGGATTAGTAATGGGGAATATAGGATCGGCAATTTGTATGAGTCAAAGTATGATTATTGGAATTATGTGTGGTTATGTTATAACTAAAAAGACTAAAATCTTTGATGATTTATTTTATTTGAGTATAGTATCTTGCTTTATAATGGTTATGATAGATGTGTGGTTTTCTAAATTAATTGGATTTAGTTTTATAAAAGAGTATAAAACTATGTTAGCACCTTGGCCTGTAAGTGATGGGTTTAAAGAAGTTTTATTTTATATGTTTATAGCTACACTTCCTCTTGGAACTATTATAATGACTTATTTTGCAAGTTTATTTATTGGAGATAGAATTAAGTCTTTGAATGAAGAAGGTAAAAGAAAATTATACATTTTGAAAAATATTAGACAGTATGCAAATTACATATATTGTTCTAAATCTACTGTATATTTTGGATTAGCATATTTGTTTGTAATTCAGTTGAAAAATATATTAGGTGTTGATATAAAATTTGTATATTTACTTACTATAACTGAAACTATAAAGTATATTGTTTATTATTTTTTAATAAGAGATGCATATGCATATTTAAGACTTTATACTTATCAAAAAACAAAGTCTATAATGGCATTAAATATAATGGGAATGACATTTTTAGCTTCATTAGTTATAAAGTTTAATATTAGCTTTTGGATAATATCAGCTATTGCATTTTTCTATGCACCGATGAAACTAAAGATGACTTAGAACTATTTAAAATAAAACAAAAAGCACCCTGTAGCATTTGTTGCGGGGCGCTTTTTAAATTTAGTGATTAAGAGGTTTCCCTGACTTTAAGGCTTCTCTTTCTTCAATTAAGTTTTGTATTACAGTATTTAATTCCCAGTCAATGGAAGTTTCAGTAACTACAGCAATTAAAGGTCTTTGTATCCTAAATTTTTTAAGAGCTTCCATAAAAGAGTGAATTTTAACATGGTCTACATTATTAAATATAACAGTGTTATGCTTTAATCCATCTTCGCAACTTTCATCTATATTATTATTTAAAATATCTTTTACTAAAGTTGTAGCATTCTTAGGCACAAGGACTATTTGATCTTTTAAGCCTATTAGATTGCATATATTTTTCAACATACTTAAATCTTTTGTATTAAAGTTATAAAGTAAGACGCAAACTCTATCGTCGCTATAAGTAGGCAAAGTATTTATATTTTTAAAATCCATAGTAATTTAAGCACCTCCTTTTTAATAAGTTTACTATTATTGATACCAAATTTAGAAAATTTTAAACATAAACACGAACTTTATAAAAGTATTATTTAAAAATGTGACTACTATATAAGTGAATTAATATGGGTATATCATTTAAAGACATGTTAAGTATTTTATGTTATACTATTATGTAAAACATAGTAGTATATATTTTAAAAGGAGCAATGAAATGGATAAAACTCAATTTTTAAATTATACAAATAAAAAACTTAAAAATCAGGTTAATATAAGTAAAAACTGGGCATTAAGAAAAGTACTAGAGAAACCCTTGGAAATAATTTCAAAAGTACTTATAGTTCCGCCAATTGCTTTTACGGGTATAATGGTATTTGGGATGTTAATTTTAAGCTCAATGAGTTGGTTTAGTATAAGCTATTTTCCTGACTTTATTCAAATAATGGATACAAAAATAATAATAGGAATGATTGGGGTTATAATTAGCATTATATTTGCAGTGATAAGTATAGTGGCTTGGCCTATATATATAGTAGTTTTAATATTTGGAATTTGGTTTATAAAAACTTATAGAGGGTTTATAAAAAATCATAATTTATACAAAAAAGCAAATGATTTAATGGATAACCTATAAGTTAATACTTTAAAAAATATATCAAAGTATATATAATATAAAGAACGAGGTGATAATATGAAAAAAAGAGTAATGATCGGTATGAGTGGTGGAGTAGATAGTTCTGTTGCAGCGTATCTTTTAAAAGAGCAAGGATATGATGTAATAGGTGTTACTATGAAATTATGGCAAGACGATGATGATGAACTTATAGAAAATGAGGGTGGATGTTGTTCATTAGCAGCAGTTGAAGATGCGAGAAAAGTTGCTGATAGAATAGGGATACCTTTTTATGTATTAAACTTTAGCGAGGTATTTAAAGAGAAGGTAATCGAACCATTTATAGATGAATATTTAAACGGAAGAACTCCAAATCCTTGCATAGCTTGTAATAAGCATATAAAATTTGATGATTTCTTTAATAAAGCTCGTCAGATAGGATGTGATTATGTAGCTACGGGACATTACGCTAAAATAGAAAAAGATGAAGAGACAGGTAGATATTTACTTAAAAAGTCTGTTACGGATAAAAAAGACCAAACTTACGCATTATATAATTTAACTCAAGAGCAACTAGAGCATACTTTACTTCCTATAGGAGAGTATGAAAAAGATAAAGTTAGAGAGATTGCAAAAGAGATAGGTATAGAAGTTCACAATAAACCAGATAGTCAAGAAATATGTTTTGTAAAAGATAATGACTATGCAGGATATGTACAGAAACATTCTAAAAAGAGAATTGATCCAGGATTTTTCGTAGATACTAATGGTAATGTATTAGGAAAGCATAAGGGAATAATAAATTACACTATAGGTCAAAGAAAAGGGCTAGGAATTGCATTTGGAAAGCCTATGTTTGTTGTTGATATAGACCCAGTTAAAAATACAGTTGTATTAGGTGATAATGAAGATATATTCTCAAATGCATTAATAGCTAGGGATGTAAATTTAATCTCAATAGATGATATAAACGAACCTATAAGAGTACAAGCTAAAGTTAGATATTCAGCAAAAGCATCAGATGCTACAGTAACTAAAGTTGGAGAAAATACATTTAAAATAGTATTTGATCAACCACAAAGAGCTATAACTAAAGGTCAATCAGTTGTTATGTATGATGGAGAAAAAGTTGTAGGCGGAGGAGTAATAGAAAAAAGCCTATAATAAAAAACTATTGATTATTTTCATAAAATTTAGTAATATAACTATTAATCATATAGAAATAAAATAATTTTAAATACAGTGAAGAGAAATAGTAAATTAATTGATGCATTACAGAGAGAGGGAATAGGTGAAAGCCCTTATGATAGATTAGTTGAAGCAGTCTTGGAGTATCAACTTTGAAACTAAGTAGGAGTTGACGGTAGTTCCGTTATAACTTAAGGTTTTCCGAAGATACTGTAGATTTTTTACAGTAATTAGGGTGGTACCGCGAGATATATCCTCGCCCCTATAGTATTATAGAGGCGGGGATTTTTTAATTCACAGAAAAGTAGCAAATTTAAGGAGGAAATTTAAAATGCAAAAAATGGGATTAAACGAAATAAGAAGTAAATTTTTAAAATTCTTTGAATCAAAAGGACACTTAGTTCAACCAAGTTATTCATTAGTGCCACATAATGATAAAAGTTTATTATTAATAAATGCAGGTATGGCACCTCTTAAAAATTATTTTTCAGGAACAGAGATTCCACCAAGTAAGAGAATGACTACTTGTCAAAAGTGTGTAAGAACAGGAGATATAGAAAATGTAGGGGTTACAGCTAGACATGCTACATTATTCGAAATGCTTGGAAACTTCTCTTTT
Organism: Paraclostridium bifermentans; assembly: GCF_019916025.1. Classification (NCBI taxonomy): domain Bacteria; kingdom Bacillati; phylum Bacillota; class Clostridia; order Peptostreptococcales; family Peptostreptococcaceae; genus Paraclostridium; species Paraclostridium bifermentans. The sequence continues at coordinate 818,677 of NZ_CP079737.1, forward strand.
GGAGATTACTTTAAAGAAGAAACTTTAAAATGGGGATGGGAGTTTGTTACAGAACATTTAAACATACCTCAAGATAAAGTATGGGTAAGTGTATACTTTGAAGATGACGAAGCTTTTGAAATATGGGAAAAGGAAATAGGTATACCAAAAGAAAGAATAGTAAGACTTGGAAAAGAAGATAACTTCTGGGAAATAGGAACTGGTGCTTGTGGACCTTGTTCAGAAATTCACTTTGATAGAGGTGAAGAATATGGATGTGATAATCCAGATTGTAAACCAGGATGTGATTGTGATAGATACTTAGAATTCTGGAACCATGTTTTCTCTCAATTTAACAAAGATGAAGAAGGAAATTACAATCCATTAGAGAACAAAAACATAGATACTGGTATGGGTCTTGAAAGAATTGCATGTATAATGCAAGGAGTTGACACTATATTTGATGTAGATACTATAAAGCAAATATTAAATGCTGTTGAGAAAATGACAAATTCAACATATGGAAAAGATTACAAAACTGATAAATCTATAAGAATAATAACTGATCATATAAGAAGTGTAAGTTTCTTAGTTGCGGATGGAGTTTTACCATCAAATGAAGGTAGAGGATACGTATTAAGAAGATTATTAAGAAGAGCTGCTCGTAATGGTAAATTACTTGGAATGAAAGATCCATTCTTATACAACTTAGTTGATGAAGTTATATCTGTAAGTGGAGAAGCTTACCCAGAGTTAGTTGAAAAAGCTGACTACATTAAAAAAGTTATAAGAATAGAAGAAGAAAAGTTTAATGAAACTATAGATAAAGGTAATGAAATATTATCTTCATATATAGAAGAGTTAAAAGCTAAAAATGAGAAAACTTTAAGTGGAGAGAATGCATTTAGATTATATGATACTTATGGGTTCCCTGTTGACTTAACAAAAGAGATATTAGAAGAAGAACATTTAGAAATAGATGAAGAAGGCTTCAAAGCTGAAATGGAAAAACAAAGACAAACAGCTAGAGATGCAAGAGGAAATATGGATGCAGAAGCATGGAAAGAAGATGCTATAGCTAAATTAGATAAAGATATAGTTACAAATTTTGAAGGATATGATATTCTATCTATAGAATCAACTGTTAAGGGAATAGCTAAAAATAATGAATTAGTAGACTCAGCAAGTGTTGGTGATGAAGTTATAATAGTTCTTGATAAAACTGCATTTTATGCAGAAGGTGGAGGACAAGTTGGAGACAAAGGTCTTTTAGTTAATAAAAACGAAGATTTAGTAGTAGAAGTTTTAGATACTAAAAAAGGTCCAAATAACACTATAAAGCATGTATGTATAGTTAAATCAGGAATTATAAAACTTGAAGATGTAGTATATACTAAGGTTGATAAAGAAGTTAGATTAGCTTCAGCAAGAAACCACAGTGCTACACATGTTCTTCATAAAGTATTAAAAGAAGTTTTAGGAGATCACGTAAACCAAGCTGGATCGCTTGTTACTCCAGAACGATTAAGATTTGACGTAACTCACTTTGAATCTATATCAAAAGATGAGTTAAAGCTTATTGAAGAAAAAGTAAATAATATTATATTTGAAGCTTTAGATATAACTTGTGAAACTATGAGTATGACAGAAGCTGGTCAAAAAGGTGCAACAGCATTATTCGGAGAAAAATATGGTGATGAAGTAAGAGTTGTTTCAATGGGAGAATTCTCTATGGAATTATGTGGAGGTACTCACTTAACAAACACTTCTCAAATAGGTATGTTTAAGATACTTTCTGAAGGTGGAGTTGCAGCAGGAGTAAGAAGAATAGAAGCTATAACTGGTAAAGAAGTATATTATTTCTTAAACAACAAGCAAGATTTAATAAATGAAGTGTGTACATCTGTTAAAGCTAAAGAAGATAATTTAGTAGCAAGAGTAACTAACTTATTAGATGAAAACAAGACATTAGCTAAAGAATTAAATGAAGTAAAAGCAAAAATGAGCTTACAATCTGCAGATTCTATATTAGACTCTAAGACAGATATAAATGGAGTAAATATAGTAACAGCTAAGTTTGAAGATATGGATATGGATACACTTAGAAACACTGCAGATACTTTAAGAGATAAGTTAGCTTCTGGAGTAGTAGTATTAGGAAATGTAGCAGGAGGAAAAATAAACTTTGTTGCTACAGCTACTAAAGATGTACTTGAAAAAGGTGTTCATGCTGGAAATATAGTTAGAGAAGTAGCTCAAGTAGCAGGAGGAAAAGGTGGAGGAAGACCTAATATGGCACAAGCTGGAGCTCCAGATGTAGCTAAGGTTGACGAAGCTTTAAATCATGCAAAAGAGGTTTTAAAAACTCAAGTGAAATAATAATTTTAAATAAATATTAAAGATAGGGGTGTTGTAGTATGAATGAAAATATGGATTATACAATGAAATTCGAAGGTATAACATCTGAACAAATGAGTGTTAGTGAGGCTATCGATTTAGTTTATGATTCACTTCAAGAGAAAGGATATAACCCAATAAATCAAATTATAGGATATATACTTTCAGGAGATTCTAGTTATATAACAAGTCACAATAATGCTAGAGGGATAATGAAGAAATTTGAAAGAGATGAAATATTAGAAGAGGTTATCACTTATTATTTGAACAATAGAAAGTAGGTCAATCTTATGAAAAAAAAGATTGTATCCTTATTAACAATTTTAATGATACTTATAAGTTCTGTTCCTAGCATTTGTTTTGCTGATGATAAAGGCAAGGCAATAGTAATTGATTTAAATAGGACTGGCCTTGAAGATATGCTAAGTATAGATTCTCTATCTAAAAAGATGGAAAAAGAAGGCTATATAGGGCTTATGAATATCAGAGGTGACAGAGGAACAGATGACAGAAGGTCATATGCAGCTGTAGGTGCTGGAGGAAAAGTTACCTTGCCAAACCAGAACCTAATTAACTTTGAAGAAGTTAATAAAGGTAATGCAAAGGCGTATAAAGCTGAAACAGGACACAATCCCAAGAAAATAAATGATATGACAATAAACCATTCTCTAAGTGAGAACTTAGAGAATGGTTCTTATGGTTCTGTACTTGGATCGTTAGGACAGACTTTATCAAATCATAAATTAAGGGCATCTGTTATAGGTAACGCCGATAGAGTTAATAATGGAGAACTAATAAAAAATAGAAATATAGCATTAATGGCTATGGATAACATAGGTAGAGTTGATGATGGGAATGTAGATAATATAAATATCAAAGACAACACTATGCCCTATGGAATAAGAACAGATTATAACAAACTAAAAAGTGAAACTAAAAAGTTTTATGATAATAGTGATGTTTTATTTGTTGAACTTGGAGATACGTATAGATTAGATGATTACAAAAATTATTTAAATGAAAAAACTTACAATAATATGAAAAAAAATATTTATAAAAATATAGATGATTATTTACAAGAAGTTTTCAAAATGGTTGATGAAAATGATACTATTTATATAATGTCAGCTTTTCCAAGTAAATCAGATTATAAAAATCAAAAAAGGCTATCTCCTGTAATTAAATTTGAAGGTTCTCAAAAGGGAGTTTTAAAATCTGCTACAACAAGAAGAGAAGGTGTAGTTGGAAACTTAGATATAGGAGTAGATATACTTGCTAAGTTTGGCCTAAAAAATGAAAAAATGGTAGGAAGAGCATTTGAGGAAGTTAATAAAGAAGATAATATAAGTTTTATCAATCATGAATTTGATAAAATGGTATCTATGCTAGGAGTGAGAACTCCTATTGTAAACACTACTGTAGGAATAGTTGCAGCAGCATGGATTATATGTACGGTATTATTAATTTTCTTTAGAAAAAAACTACCTAAAAAAGAATTAGTTTTTAGCATATTAAAAGAATTTATAAAACTAGGGGTAGTGATACCTTTAGCATTTATAGTTTCGCCTATTTTTAATTTTGCAACTCCAACTAGTATAACCTTAGGAATATTTGGAACCTTATTGGTATTATATTTAATAGGGAAAATTTTCTTTAAGGACGATATTAAGTATATGGCATTTTTCTCTATAATTACTATTATAGTAATAGTAGTTGATTCTATATTTGGAACACACTTAATGCAAAATAACATAATGAGTTATGATGCTATAATAGGTGCTAGATACTATGGTGTTGGAAATGAATATGAAGGTATAACTATAGGATGTGCAATATTTGCGATGTCAGTATTAGTGAACTACAAAAAAATACCTAAATGGATTGCAGTTGTTGCATCTTTAATTATACTTATAACTAGTGCTTATCCATCGATGGGAGCAAATGTTGGAGGAGCAATATCAGAATCAGTGGCATATACATTATTTTTATTACTTGCATTTGATGTTAAGATGGATCTTAAAAAGAGCATATTACTATCACTTGTGCCAGTAATGATTGTTTGTATATTTGCTGCACTAGATGTAGTTTCTAAAAGCCAGTCTCATTTATCTGGATTTGTAAACCAGATATCTGTAAATGGGCCAATTGCTATAATTCAAACATTTACTAGAAAGATACAAATGAATGTAGATATTGCAACTAGCAATATATTAATTGTTGCAGCTTTAGTAGTTGCTGGATATATGACTAAGTTTATTTTTAAACCTGCTAATCATTTTAAAAAGTTGTCAGAAAAATATCCTTATATATTTAAGGGATTTGTAGCAACAACAGTAGGATGTATAGTTACTTTAATTTTTAATGATTCAGGAATAGTTGCGGCTGGAACAGCATCTATTTATATATTAATACCAATATTGGTTATGAGTGTAAATATGATGATTTTTGATAAAGAGTAGTATAATATTAACCTAGATATTAAAAAAATAATATCTAGGTTAATTTTTTCTGTACATAATGTGTTGAAATTAGAGTACAATAAGAATATAGTATATACATATAGTGAATAATTATTAAATTTGGTTGACCGAGGAGAATTAAATGATATTAGACGGAAGAATAATGGGTCTTGACGTAGGAGATAAAACTATAGGAGTTGCAGTTAGTGACCTTATGGGAATTACGGCACAAGGAGTTAAGACTGTAAGAAGAGTTGGAAAGAAAAAAGATATAGAGGAATTAAAAGCTATTATAAAAGAAAGACAAGTTAATAAGATAGTTTCAGGACTTCCTAAAAATATGAATGGAACATTAGGACCACAAGGTGAAAAAGTTATAAAGTTTTGTGAGTTATTAGAACAAGAAACGGGTATGAAAATAGAATACTGGGATGAGAGATTATCTACAGTTGCAGCAGAAAGATCTTTAATAGAAGCTGACGTTAGAAGAGAAAAAAGAAAAAAAGTAATTGATATGCTTGCGGCAGTAATAATTTTACAAGGTTATTTAGATAGTAAAAGAATTTTCTAAAATCTATGTAAAATAACAATGATATAAGTTATAATATATTTAAATAATTAAATTTGAGGTGATATACATGCAAGAAAACATAGTAAACTTAATAGACCAAGATGGAAATGAAATACAATTTGAAATAATATTAACTTTAGAAGCAGAAGGAAAAGAATATGCAATACTTATGCCTTTAGAAGATAATGATGCTGAAGAAGCTTTAATATTTAGAATTGATACAGATGAAGAGGGAGATATATTAACTCCACTTGAAAATGACGAAGAGTATGAGACAGTTGTAGCTGTATACAATACTTTAATGGAAGAAGAAGGATTAAACTTCGACGAAGAATAGTTAATATTAAAATTGTATAGTTTATAAATGGGAGTATCCTTTAAGGTGCTCCCTTTTTACGCTTTAAATGAAGTGAATTTTACATAGGAGGAGTTAGATGATTAAATATATAGATATATTAGTAGGGATATTAGGGGTATGTTACTTTAGTTATCTAGAATTATTTTATGGAGGAATGGCCTTTGGAAGTTTCTTTTTAGTTATAGGTATTTCGCTTATAATATATCATTTTGTAAAAAACAAAATACATATTAATAAAAAATTAAAGAATGCAATTAAAATATTTTTAACTATAATTCTATCAATATTTTTAATAGTAGAGTCTGTATTAATATTTTTTCCGAAAAATAATGAGAAGGAAAAATGTGATTATTTGATTGTACTAGGTGCATCAGTTAAAAATACTAAGCCAAGTTTAACATTAAGAGGGCGACTTGATAAAGCTATTAAGTATTTAGATGATAGTAAAGATGATTGTTATGTTGTTGTATCTGGAGGAAAAGGAAGTGATGAAAAACTTTCAGAGGCAAAAGCTATGGAAAATTATTTAGTAGAACATGGTGTAAATAAAAATAAAATAATACTAGAAGATAAGTCTACAAATACATATGAAAACTTTAAATACAGTAAAGAAAAAATAGAAAAAAATAGTAATAAAGATATAAAAAATCTTAATGTAAAGGTTGTAACTACTGATTTTCACAGCTTTAGGAGTTTTATATTAGCCAAAGTAAATGGATATGGAAATGTTAATTTCTACACTAGTAAATCTATAAGTAAGTTTGTGCCAGTTTATTACGCAAGAGAGTTTTTTGCAACTATAAAAACTATGATATTTGACGTATTACCTAATTTATAAGATACTCTAAAATTTTATAAATTAAGATTTAAATTTATTTATATGGATAAAATAAAGTTAATGAAAGTATAAGGGGCAATGAAATATGAATAAATTTAAAAAGTATTGTGTAGTATTGAGTGCTATTGTTGTGATTACATCTACTTTAAGTAATATATATGCGTTAAATAATTATAGTAAATCTGTAGAAACAGCTAAAATTAATAATAGTAAAAGTAGTGTGCAACAAGAAAATTTAGATAAAAATACTCAAGAAAAAAATAAAAACGTATCTAATATATTGCTAATAGGAAGTGACTCAAGTGGTTTTGATAAGGTAGGAAGATCAGATTCAATGATAATTCTTACTATAGATAAAGATAATAAAAATTTAAAACTAACTTCATTAGCAAGAGATACGCTAGTAAATATTCCTGGACATGGGTATGAAAAATTAACTCACGCATATGCATATGGAAAATCTAAGTTATTACTAGAGACTATAGAAAAAAATCTGAATATAGATTTAGATGGATATGTGGCTGTAAACTTTAATTCTTTTATAGATCTAGTTGATACTTTAGGTGGTGTTGAAGTAAATATTCATAAAAATGAAATAGAACATTTAAATGATATAATAGTAAACTCTTTTAAGGTAGCAAAAGATAAAGGGGAAGAACCCCAATTTATAAGATTTGAAGGTAACCAATTACTAAATGGATATCAAGCATTAGCTTATGCTAGAATAAGACAAATTGATAGTATATATGAAAGAGATAAAAGACAAAGAGATGTATTAAAAAGTATAGCTAATAAACTAGTAGAACTTCCTGTAACTAGTTATCCAAAGGTTATAAAAGAAATGATGCCTTATGTAGATGTAAATTTACCTATATCAAAGCTTATTACAATAGCTATGACATCTAAAGAATTGTATAATTATGAATTAGACCAAATGGAATTTCCAGTTGCAGAGTATAGAGAATCTGGAAGGCTTAAAAAAGACAATAGCTTTGTAGTTAAGTGGGATAAGACAGAAAATTTAAAAGTTTTAAATAATTTTATTTATAATAAATAAAATTTATTTAAAACTTATAAACTTTGGGTATTATTATAAAAGTAAAGGTTTAAAACCTTTACTTTTATTTAATTAATATAAGCGTAAATTTGCTGTTATATTGACAAAAGGAGAATAATGGAGTACAATAATTAATAAAGATTATCATTTGAAAATGAAGGCGGTAAATGTAAAATGAATCAAATGGATATATTAAAGGAAAAGTTAAAGGAAACGGGATTTAAAATAACTCCTCAAAGAAGAGCTATTGTAGAGACGTTACTAAAGCATAAGGATGAACATTTAAGTAGTGAAGAAATATATGACCTAGTAAGAGTTGATTGTCCAGAAATAGGACTTGCTACAGTTTATAGAACGATGCAATTACTAGATGAAGTTGGTGCAATTTCTAAATTAAACTTAGATGATGGATGCATAAGATATGAAATCGATTTAGATGACTCTGATGCACACAATCATCATCATTTAATATGTAAAAACTGTGGGAAGATAATAGAGGTAAAAGAAGATTTACTAGATTCTATAGAACTGGAAATACAAAAATTATATAATTTTAGCATAATAGACCACGATCTTAAATTTTATGGTTTATGCGAATCCTGTAAGTAAAGATGAGCCCCTTATTGGGGCTTAAAATTTTGATAGAGTTAACAAAATACATAATATTAGTATTAATATAAATAGAATTTCTAATATATTGCTTAAACGCCCTCCAACTCTTAAAAATCCAAGAGAAAATTTCTTTTCACTGATAGGATAAAAAAGTGGTATTCCTGATTTTGTAAATAAATCTCCTAAAAATAAATGAGATGCATATCCGATAGTTCCAAAAAAGCATAAATTTGATATATTAGTTAATAACTCAATTTGTTTAAGTAAAAAACTTATGATTAAGATTGCTAAAATACTATGTGATAATTTCCTGTGTTTTAACCAAGGAAAAGAAGCTAAAACAATGTTAAATAGAATAAAATAGAATTTACCATTAGCTAAATATATGCAAATTGCTAAAAGTAAAAATATTAGAGATAAAAATAGCTTTCTTAAAAAGCCATGATTAATTTTAGCTTCTAATATTATTATTGCTATAAATGTTATTACTGAACTTATGAAAAAATTTTCATTTATTTTTAAAGATATTAAAAAAATTAATATATCTAATGTATAAACAATAATCTTATAAATCTTTTTAGATGTATGATGATTTAAAAGTGTATTAGATATAACGGAGTTTGACGTGTCTAAATCGGGTAATATTGAAAATAATGAACAGATTCCAATATTCATTAGAGAAATTGGCTTATTAAATAGGATAGAAGCTTGCAGTGAAGCCAAAATACCTATAGTGAAATGAGTTTTACCACGCATTATAACCTCCCCAAAATATTATATTTTGAGAATAGCAAAATAATTATAGTTTGTCAAAACAATACGGTAAATGTATTTTAAATATATCTTAAAATATACTTCAACTTGTGATACAATTATAATAACTGGTAAAGAGTGCGTGATTTGATATTATTTGTATGTTCGTTAAGGAACGTTTAAAGAGTGAGATTTAAAAAGTGCGAAAAGTTAGGACAAAAGGAGATGATGCAATTGTTCAAAAAGAGTTTGAATAAAATTAAAGTTATGGCTCTGGGTGGGCTAAACGAAATCGGAAAAAACATGACTGTCATTGAATATAAAGATGAAATTATCGTTATAGATTCAGGGTTAAGTTTTCCAGAAGAAGAGATGCTAGGGGTAGATATAGTTATACCAGATGTAACTTACTTAGTGAAGAATAAGGACAGAGTTAAGGGAATATTTATAACTCATGGTCATGAGGACCATATCGGAGCATTACCATATGTATTAAAAAAGATAAATGTTCCAGTATATGCTTCTAAGTTAACGGTTGGGCTTATACAAGTAAAATTAAAAGAACACAAATTAAATAATGTAAATTTAAATGTTATAACTCCAGGTCAAGCTATAAATCTTAAAAACTTTGAAGTAGAGTTTTTAAAAGTAAATCATAGTATACCAGATGCTTGTGCAATAGCAGTTCATACTGACCAAGGGATAATATTCCATACAGGTGACTTTAAAATAGACCTAACTCCTATAGATGGAGAAGTAATGAATTTTCAAAGAATATGTGAATTAAGCAAAAAAGGTGTATTATTAATGCTTGCTGATAGTACAAACATTGAAAGACCAGGATATAACCCATCAGAAAGAACTGTAGGAACAGGACTTGATGGATTATTTGCAAAGGCTAACAACAGCAGAATAATAGTTGCAACATTTGCTTCTAATATACACAGATTACAACAAATTGTTAATGCTGCTCAAAAATTTGGAAGAAAAGTTGCTGTATCAGGAAGATCTATGGTTAATGTTATGGGTGTAGCAAGAGAATTAGGCTATATAGACATAGATGATGAAATGATAATAGATTTAAATGATATTCATAGATATGAAGATAATGAATTAGTTATAATAACAACTGGATCTCAAGGAGAGCCTATGTCAGCACTTGCTAGAATGGCATCAGCTGAACATAAAAAAGTAGAAATAAGACAAGGTGATTTAGTAATAATATCAGCACATCCAATACCAGGGAATGAAAAACTTATTTCTAAAGTTGTAAACTGTTTATTTGAAAAAGGTGCAGAAGTTGTTTATGATGATGCAGCGGATATACACGTTTCAGGTCATGCTAGACAAGAAGAATTAAAATTAATGCACAGATTAGTAGCTCCTAAGTTCTTTATGCCTGCTCATGGTGAGTTCAGAATGTTAAAGAAACATGCAGAGGTAGCAGAAGATTTAGGTATGCCAAGTCAAAATATATTTGTGATGAAAACAGGTGAAGTTTTAGAATTAGATAAAACTTCAGCAAAAGTTGCATCACATGTTCCAACTGGAAATGTATTAGTTGATGGACTTGGAGTTGGAGATGTAGGAAATATAGTTTTAAGAGATAGAAAGCATCTATCAGAAGATGGATTAATGATAGTTGTAGTTACAATATCTAAAGAAGATGGAAAAGTTTTAGCAGGGCCAGATATAATATCTAGAGGATTTGTATATGTAAGAGAATCTGAAGACTTAATGGATGGAGCTAAAACTGTTATAAAGAATGTTTTAATAGCTTGTGAGCAAAGTCATATAAAAGAATGGGCTTACTTAAAAAATAATATAAAGGATAACTTAAAAGAGTACTTATATCAAAGAACTAAGAGAAATCCTATGATACTTCCTATTATAATGGAGGTATAAAACAGAAAGATTGAATATAATATATTATATTCAATCTTTTTTTTAGGAGGAAAAGCATGGGGGTATATGAAAGTACTACAAAACTTGCAAGTGATATAAAGGACAGTAAAGAGTATAAAGAATTTAGAAAGTATATGAAAGTCGTAAGATCTAATCCAAACTATGAATTAATTTTAAATAATCATAAAAAAATTGAAATGGATATAAGATCGAAAAAATTAAGAGGGGTAAAATTAGATAGTAAAACATTAAAGATGTCACAAGATTTAAAGAAGCAAATATCTGCTAATAAAGATTTAAAAAGTTATTTAGAATGTGAACAAAAATTTACAACAATGATGGATAAAATAAATAAAATTTTAGCATCGGCAGTATATGAAGATTACAAATAAACAGGACTTCTTGTACAAATTGAATGAAATTATTTAGACAATATGACTATATGTGTGAAAACGTTTTTAATATATACTTAAACTATATTAAATATGGTTTGGGGGAGATTAAAAATGGCAGAGGTAATTTTAAAAAATATAGGGAAGTCGTATGATAATGGTTATGAAGCTGTAAAAGATGTAAATATAGATATAGACGATAAAGAATTTGTTGTTTTAGTAGGGCCATCTGGTTGTGGAAAGTCTACAACACTTAGAATGATAGCTGGTCTTGAGGAAATATCATCAGGAGAGTTATATATAGGAAATAAAATAGTAAACGATGTAGCACCAAAAGATAGAGATATAGCTATGGTTTTCCAAAATTATGCATTATATCCGCATCTAAGCGTATATGAGAATATGGCATTTGCGCTTAAACTAAGAAAGATGCCAAAAGCTGAAATAGATTCTAAAGTTAGAGAAGCTGCAAGAATACTAGATTTAGAAAAAGTCTTAGATAGAAAACCAAAAGCATTATCAGGTGGACAAAGACAAAGGGTTGCGCTAGGAAGAGCGATAGTAAGAAATCCTAAGGTATTCTTAATGGATGAACCACTATCAAACTTAGATGCTAAGCTTAGAACTGCAATGAGAACAGAAATTACAAAGTTACACAAAAAGCTTGGAACAACATTTATATATGTAACACATGACCAAGTAGAAGCTATGACTATGGCTGATAGAATAGTTATAATGAAAGACGGAGTTATTCAACAAATAGATACTCCACAACATGTATATGATAATCCAGATAATATGTTCGTTGCAGGATTTATAGGAGCTCCTCAAATGAACTTAATAGATTGTAATATATCTGAAGAAAATAATGTTGTTTTCGCAAATGCTAAAGACTTTAAAATAGCATTAGACAAAATAAAAGCAGATATATTAAAGAAAAATGGTTATATAGGTAAAGAAGTTGTATTAGGAATAAGACCAGAAGACATTCATATAGAAGATATATTTATAGATAACAGCCAAGATACAATATTTAATGCTACAGTAGAGATAAGTGAGCTTATGGGGGCAGAAGTATATGCATACTTAACTGTTGGAGGTAAGAGTATAACTTCAAGATTTGATTCAAGATACAATGTTAAATACGGTCAGAACTTAAAATTAGCTCTAGATAAAAATAAAGTTCATCTATTTGATAAAGAAACTACTGATGCAATAAGATAGTAAACTATTTAAAAGCTGAGAAACTAAGAGTATATTTTGGTTTCTCAGCTTTTGTTTTATAATAGATATAAGTAAACTAAAAAATAAGAGGTGGGATGGTGAAGGATTTAATAGAGTTTTTTGAAAGTCAATTGGGGAAAAAGATTAATTTATACAAATATAATAAAAATGATATTTTAAAAGAAAATCATCAAGTTGTAGTTTGGGACAATCAAAAGTATGTTATTGAACTTATAGAAGAGAATAATATTAATAATTTAAAAGGCAATTTTTATTTGATATATCAAAAGAATGTAAATAAGACTTTACTAAATGAGATTTTAACGACTCTATATGAAGATGTTAATATAGTAAACTATAAAGGAAATTTTATATTAAATACAAATAATATAGACTTAATAAATAAGGATACTCCTCAAATCATAGAGACTGAATCTTATGAAAAGACATACATAATAAATTTAGGGCAAATTAAAAGTAAAGATGAGTTTGATATTAAGCTAGATTTGACTGAAAAATTAAAAAAATACATAGCAATTGAAAATAGTGATAGGAAATATTTTGATATATTTGATTTAGCTTTATATAACATGATTGAGATATGTGGAACTGATATTATATATAAAAATTTATTTGATTATAATTTAATTTATAAGATAGATAATTTAGTTTTAGAAACTGGAATAGCTTTTATAGAAAATGGATTTAACATATCAAAGACATCTAACAATATATATTTGCATAGAAATACGTTAATATATAGACTAGAAAAAATTAAAGATATATTGGGAATGGATATAAAAAACTTTAATGAAGCTTGCATATACTATATAATTGTAAAGAATTATTTGGTAAACAAAACCATATAAAAACCATATAATTGATGTTTATTAAAATACTCGCATAAATTTAGGCAAAATGTGAAAAAATAGTATCAAATAAAACATCAAGAGGTGAAATTAATGAGACGATTTACTAGTGTAGTTTTAGCTATTATGATGGTTTTTATGTCTTTTAGCTTTACAGCTTTTGCAGATGATAAAAAAGCTAATACATCTATGGAATTATCATCTAAATCAGCTATACTAATGGATGTAGGAAGTGGACAAATATTATTTGAAAAAAATTCACATGAGAAACTTCCTCCAGCAAGTGTTACAAAAGTAATGACAATGTTACTTGCAGTTGAAGCTTTAGATAGTGGAAAGATAAAGTTAGATGACCAGGTTCAAATAAGTGAAAGAGCATCGGAAATGGGTGGAAGTCAGATTTTCTTAGAACCAGGAGAAACTCAAAAGGTTGATGATTTACTAAAAGGTATCGCAGTTGCTTCTGCAAACGATGCATGTGTAGCTATGGCTGAGTTCATAGGAGGAAGTGAAGAAGAGTTTGTTGGTATGATGAATGATAAAGCAAAAGAATTGGGAATGAAAGATACTCATTTTGCTAATACAAACGGATTACCTGTAGACAATCACTATACATCAGCACATGATATAGCTTTAATGTCTAAAGAATTATTAAAGCATGAGAAAATAACTAAATATCTAACAACATGGATGGACAAAATAGTAGTTGGTAAAAAGCAAGTATCAATAGGTCTTGCTAATACTAATAAAATGATAAAACACTATCAAGGAGCAACTGGTGTAAAAACAGGATTTACTCAAGAAGCAAAATATTGTCTATCAGCATCAGCGAAAAGAGGAGAGACTCATTTAGTTGCAGCTACTTTAGGTGCTCCTACAACACAAGAAAGATTTAAAGATGCATCATCTCTTTTAAGTTATGGATTTGCAAACTATGAAAGTGTTAAATTATGCTCTAAAGGAGATGCTATAGCTACACTAAAATTAGATAAAGCTGAAGAAAATAAAGTTAACTTAGTTGCAAAAGACGATTTGACAGCTCTTATCAAAAAAGGTGAAAGTAAAGATTTTACTAAGAAAATACAAGTTAGTGAAAATATAAAAATGCCAGTTAAAAAAGGTACTAAATTAGGAACTATAAACATTTATAAAGGAAATAATCAAGTAGGTAAAGTTGATCTTGTAAATGAAAAAGATATAAATAAAGCAAGTTACTTTAGAATGTTTGAAAGAGTAATAGACAACATGTTTTAAAAGGCCTAGATAAACTAGGTCTTTTTTACTTTATTAAATAATATAAGTATTGGATTTAGCTAAATGAATTTTATAAATGATGATTTGATTATAAACATAGATATTGTTATAATAATATTAAAACTTAAAAAATAGGAGAAAATTGAATGAATATGTTAAGTCAGTTTTTGGTAACTGCAGTAGGAATAGCAGTTGCTATATCTGTTCATGAATTTGGACATGCATATGTAGCTCATCTTCTAGGAGATGATACTGCAAAAATGAGCGGAAGAATGACGTTAGATCCATTAAAACATCTGGATCCATTAGGACTTATAATGCTTATAATTGCAAGATTTGGGTGGGCAAAGCCAGTTCCTGTAAATCCAAATAATTTTAAAAATTATAAGGTTGGGAATTTAATAGTTTCTTTAGCAGGACCAGCATTTAATCTGTTGACTGCTATAATATTTGCAAACCTTATGAGATTTGCGAATATTGAAGCAGTACTAATTATATTTAATGCTATAGTTTCGTATTGTATAGGATTTGCAGCATTTAACCTATTACCATTGCCACCACTTGATGGATGGGGAATAATATCTACATTTATACCACTTAAATATTATGATGTTGCGTATAAGTATGAAAGTATGAGTACATTTATATTTATACTTTTAATATTAACTAATTTCCATTTAATAATATTAAATCCTATAGTAAATGTATTATATAGTATAGTGGCTACATTTATAATTTAAATGGTAAATTTATACTAAAAACCGAGGTAATTTATGAAATATAGTGTACAACTTAAGGTGTATGAAGGGCCTCTAGATCTTTTATATGATCTTATAGCAAAGCATAAAATAGATATAAAGGATATATCTATAATAGAGATAACTAAACAATATCTAGCTTATTTAGATATGCTAGAAGAATTTGATTTAGAAATAGCAAGTGAATTTATAATAATGGCATCGAAGCTTTTACAAATAAAATCTAAATACTTACTATACAAGCAAAGAAATGATGAAGAAGAGGAAGACCCTAGACTTGAACTTATGGAAAAGCTTGTAGAGTATAAAAAGTTTAAAAATGCTACAGAAGATTTAAAAACCAATGTTACTTACATAGAAGATGTATTTTATAGAAAGAAAGAAGAGATAGTAGTTGAAGAAAATTTAGACTTAGAAACAATATCTCTAGACTCTATAGTAAAAATACTTCCTCATATATTAAAAGTAAAAAAAGATGAATTAGAAGAAGTAAAAGATGAAAAGTTAAACAAAATTGTTAGAACTCGTATTATATCTGTAGAAGAAAAGATGCACTATGTTAGAGATATCATGAAAGAAAAAGAAAATATAAGGTTTACAAATCTGATAGATACATATGAAAAAGATGAAATAATAGCAACTTTCTTATCGGTTTTAGAACTTATAAAAACAAATGAAATAATGGTTGTTCAAGACTTATTCTTTGAAGATATCTTAATAAAGAGGAATATGGAGAGTTAATATGAGACGTGATGAAATAAAAAATATTATAGAAGCTATAATGTTTGCATATAGTGAACCTATAAGTATAAAAGATTTAAATAATGCTATAAATGAGGAACTTTCTTCTAAAGAAATTGAGATAATGTTAAATAGTTTAATTGAAGAGTATAAAGAAAATAACAGAGGTATTCAAATTATTAAATTACAAGATAAATATCAAATGTGTACAAATAAAGAGTACTCAGAATTTGTAAAAAATATATTAGAGCCAAAAAGAAAGAAAACTTTAAGCCAAGCAACTCTAGAAACTTTAACAATTATTGCATATAAGCAGCCTGTAACAAAGGTTGAGATAGAAGAAATAAGAGGTGTTAAAAGTGATAAAGTTATACAAACGCTTCTTGAAAATGACCTTATATATGAAGCTGGAAGATTAGATAGAATTGGTAAACCTATAATTTATAAAACTACTAATGAGTTTTTAAAATTATTAAATATAGAAAAGCTAGAGGATTTACCGTCTATAGAAAAATATGAAAACGAATAGAATTAAAAATAGTAGATGATATAAAATATTTATTTATCATCTACTATTTTTTTGCATACTTTTGAAAAAATGGAAAATAATATAAATATGAACTATAAAGATTTAATGAGTATTGTATTTATTTCTATTGTAGTAGGAATACCAATTCTATTTTTCATTTTAAATAGTAGGATTCATGTAATTGTAACAGCTAATATAGATAATAAAAATACAGAGATAAGGGTATCACTTAGATACTTTTTTAATTTAATCAATATAACAAAAACAGTCTATCCTATAAGTAAGCCAAAAGAAGAAAAGAAAAATAAAAAAAATAAGGAGAGTAAAAGTAAAAAGGTAAAATTACAAATGATTCAATTAGAAAATTTACTAGCTTTATATCGAACTGTTAAAAAGGTTCAAGTAAGTGAAGTATATTCTAATTTATCATATGGAAGTGAAAATATAAATTTTACTTCTTTTATATATGTCTTAATAAATATTTTATATGGAAATATAAGCAATTACTTTGATTCAGAAAAAATGTATTTAAAAGTAACACCATGCTATACTCAAAACTTCATAAAGTATAAAGGTGTATTACATATAAGACCTACGATGAAGGATATAGTAGTTTTAATTAAGGGAATTTATAAGGTATATATTGATATAAAAGTATATAAAAAAGTAAAATATAATGAGGAGTGTGAAGTGAATGAGATCGGCAAGTTCAATAAAGAGTATAATGGATACAACTCTTGATTCAATTAGGACAACTATTGATGCAAATACTATTATTGGAGATCCAATTAGAACTGAAACAACTGTAGTGGTTCCTATATCCAAAGTAACAATAGGATTTGGTATAGGTGGAGGCGAGTACTCAAGAGGACAATGTGAAAGACAAAATGAAAAAAAAGAAGTACAAAACACAGATGATTCAAACTTTGCAGGAGGAAGTGCAGGTGCTATATCGCTTCAACCAGTAGCATTTGTAGTAGTTGAAAATGGAGAAACAAGACTTATGAGCTTGGACCATAATATAAATATGGTTGATAATATATTAAGCGTTACACCTAAAATACTAGAAAAAATTCAAAAACTAAAAAATAATGATTGTGAAAATAAGGATAATAAAGAGTGTTAAAATAAAGAATAAAAGCTATAGAAAAAGGTTAATTCATTTCTATAGCTTTTATTCTTTTAAAAATATTTTACAATTTAATCATTTGTTACTTAAAAAATTAGAAAAACAATAGTATAATACATATAAGGCAAGTTAATTTTTAGGGTTAAATTAAACTGGCAGGGTTTTAAACTATAGGAGAGGTGAGCATATGGAAAATAAAGAAATATCAAAATTATTGATACATAGTATGAATAATTATCAAAATTTGATTAAAGCAACAAATACTGATAGATACAAAAAAGGTAAAGTATTAACAAAGAAACAATTTTTCACTTTAGTTGAAATTCAAAAGCGTGAAAAAATAGAGTTAAAGAATTTAAGTAAAGAGTTATATGTTTCAACATCTAGCTTATGTATACTTTTAAACAAGCTAGTAGAGTTAGGATATGTTTATAGAGAAGAAGATTCTAAAGATAGAAGAAATACTTTCTATGGTATAACAGCAGAAGGTGAAGTTGTAGTTAATACAGAAATAGAAAAGTTTATGCAGATAGTAAATGATAAAATAGATAAGTTAGATTTACAAAAGAAAAAAGAACTTGAAGAAAGTTTACAAAAAACTATTAATATAATGAAAGAAATAATATAGCCTATGTAGAATAAATTTATAGTGTAGATATTTATAAAGTGGGTAAGTATCTATTATAAATTTATTTGGAGGTATATTATGAGTATAAAGATTGCAAATGAAAAAAAATTGATACAAGAAACTGAGTTAAGTATATTTTTTATAGACAGCAATAAAAAAGTTGAATTTAAAGAAAAGGCTTTAGAAGCTTTAAAAGAAGAGTTTGAGTCTACTTGTTGTAATATAGAATTAAATAAAGTATATACAGAAGATAAATTTTTAAACGTAATGTTTGTTGGATTAGGAAATGATGAAAACTTATCTATGGATGAAATAAGAAATATTGGTGGAGACATATCAAGAAAATTGAAAAAAATGAAATCTAAAAAGGTAAGTTTTTTAAATATAGAAGAGTACTTAAATAAAGATCATGTAAAAGCTTTAGTAGAAGGTCTTGAATTAGGGGCATATGATTTTACTAAGTATATTACAAGTAATGAAACTGATAAAGAAATAGTAATAAATTTAGGCTTAAATGAAAGCTTCAACGATAGTATAAATGAAGGTGAATTACTTGCACAAATGACATTAGTATCAAGAAGCCTAGTGAATGAACCAGCAAATGTTATATACCCAGCGACTCTAGGTTATGAAGTTGTAGAATTAGGTAAAACGTTTGGCTTTGAAACAGAGATATATGGTAAGCAAGAAATTGAAAATTTAGGAATGGATGCATTCTTAGCAGTAGCTAAAGGTTCTGATAAAGAGCCTAAACTTATAGTTATGAGATACTTTGGAGATAAAAATAGTGAAGATGTATTAGGTTTAGTTGGAAAAGGATTAACATACGATTCAGGTGGATACTCTATAAAACCTACAAACTCTATGGTTGATATGAAAACAGACATGGGTGGAGCAGGAGCTGTAATTGGAGCTATGTGTGGTATTGCAAAAGCTAAACTTAATAAAAATGTTATAGCTGTAGTAGCTGCTTGTGAGAATTTAATTTCTGGAAATTCGTACAAGCCAGGAGATATAATAAATTCAATGGGCAAAAAAACAATAGAAATTTTAAACACAGATGCAGAAGGCAGATTAACTTTAATAGATGCTGTTTATTATGCTATAAATAAAGAAAAAGTTAATAAAGTTGTAGATATAGCTACATTGACAGGAGCAGCTGTAGTAGCCCTTGGAGATGTTGCAACACCTGTATTAACTAATAATGAAGAGTTTTATACTTTATTAGATAAAGCAGCAAAAACATCAGGTGAAAAAATCTGGAGAATGCCAGTATTTGATGAATATAAAAAAGTTTTAAAAGGTAAGCAAGCTGATTTAAACAACAGCCCTGGTAGAGATGGTGGTTGTATAACTGCTGGATTATTTATAGGTGAATTTGTAGGAGATACTCCTTGGATTCATATGGATATAGCAGGAACTAGTGTTAGTTCTAAAGAAAGTGGATATAAATCTAAAGGAGCTACAGGAGAAGGAGCAAGAACTTTATATAATTTAACAAAATTAATTTAAAAGATTTCTTAAGTTAGTACAATCTAGGTAAATTGTGGTATAATTAAATTAACCTAAGATTTTAAATTTTCTTCTTACATACTAAAGTATATATTTACTCGCCTAGTGGCGAGTTTTTTTTTGGGGGGAAAATATAACAAGTAAGTTTTTTTGTTTATTAATCTGAAAATTAAGAAAAAAGATAGTTTATATGTGATATAATTAATATATATATAAATATTTTAAATTCAGTGGGGTGAATTTATGGGGGATAAAGAAAAGAGTTTCAAAGATGAAAATTTTATTATTTACACTGGTATGGTAAAGTATATAAGAAATTTAAAGATGCTTGAAATTCATAAAAGAGATATAAGTCAAAAGGTTTATAATTTGTATATAAACTTAAGTAATAAAAATACTAGCTTAGAAAAATATATAGTTAATCCTAGGGAGTTTTGTGATACTATATGCAAAGATTATATAATAAATACACCTGTTTATGCTGTGTACTTAGAGACTATCAAAAAGCTTTCATTAGTAATAGCAATAATGGCATTATTTTGCGACTTGATCTTAGACAAACCATTAGTTAGCAAATATTTTGTATATATATTGATTGGGGCTTTTTTTATTTCAATTATATTAACATATCTAAAGCTTTATAGATCAGAAAAGTATGGTTTAGAAGAAGAGCCACTTAAATATAAAGTTTTATATAATATTAGTGCATTGATTTTAATAATTCCAATTTTTATATGGAAAAACAAAATCTTAGAAAATGGGAAAATTAGTATGATTTTTATAGGATTAATTTTCATAGGAATGTTTTTTATAAGTTCTTATATAGTTAAAAAAAATAAAAATAATATAGATAAAAAAATAAGTTATAAGAGTACTATTTAATACTCTTATAACTTATTTTTTCGTTTAAATTTAAAATCAATACTATTGTTATCTTTAATTAATGTAGGTAAATAAATTAAAGATGTAATAAATGTGAACAATAATATGCTATAAAAATTAGCATTTGAAAAACTATAATCATAATGAGCATTAGTGAATTGATTTAATAAAAAAGTAAATAAGAAAAATAAAGAACATGCTTTTATATTATCTACTATACATCTAGAATTCACATAAAACTTTCTAACTCCAACTAAATAAACTAAAGAATATAAAAGTAATAATCTAGATGCTATATAAAAGAAATAAAGAATATGTGGAAACTCAAAATATAAATCTTTAAAAAATATTAAGTCGCCTATAGAACAAACTATACTCCATGAGAAAAATACATTAAATAGATGATATTTTTTAAAAAGTAAAATAGCGATACACAAATATATTGTTATGCTTGTTATGTTTATCGGAAGTGTGTACAAAACATTATAACTTCCTAAAGAAATTAAACATATTTGTTCTAATATAATTATGAATACAAATGATAGGCATATAATTTTTTCTACTAAATAGCTGTATGGAAGTAAGTTTTTGGTTAGCTTAGGCAATAAGAATAAGAATATAGCTACAAAAAGTAGAATTATTAAATGTTCATTAGAAAAAACAAAATTAGAATTCATAAACTCCCCCCTAACTATTTATAAGCAAGTTTAAATATGTAATCATGTCCTTTTATACATTATATTCCAAAGTAGTAGTTATGATATATAGTTTTTAAAAATTTATATAAATATTTAATTGTAACAAAATAAAAATTAGATAATAAATTAATATTATAGCAGTTAAAAATTAGACATTTAAAAAATCATCCAAAGGAAGTGGTCTTTTGAAAAGAATAAGCATACAACCATGTGCTGATTGCGGAAGCAAATATTGTCCGTGTCATTTAGCATATTCAGGAGATTGTATTCAATGTAGTTTAATACAAGGCAGTAAAACTTGTGATTGTATTTGGCAGGGGGTTTGTGTATACAATGAATTGCAACATAATCGAAATGTAGCTTGCAATGAAAAGCAAGATGTTTTGTGTGATGTTGTAACAAAAAAAGAATTAAAAGAGGATATATACTTACTAGAGATAAGAACGCCTAAAATTTTATTAGAAGAACTATTAAATCCTGGTTCTTATATATTATTAAGATGCAAAGACCAAATTGACTCAAGATACAATGTACCTATATCTGTTATGGATATAGATGTTGAAAATGAAATTTTAAAAGTAATAATTAAAGAGGTTGGACATAAGACTAAATCGTTATTAAGTTTTGATAAAGTATGGGTAAGAGGTCCATACTTAAATGGGGTATTGGGACTTAAGGAGTTTAAACTTACAACAAATAGTAATGTAGCGGTAATATTAAGTGGGTTATCTCAAGTAAATGCACCTAAAATAATTAAGTATATCTTAAAAAATAATAATCATGTAGAAGTATTTGTAGACACTAGAAGAACTATTTTAGATGAGGTTATAGATAAAATAAAAGAGTTAAATGTTAATATCCACTTCATAAATATAAAAGAAGATGAAGAGCTAATTAAAGACTATATAAGAAGAAATAATGTAGAACTTGTGTATAGCGGAGGATTTAATTCTTTTAATAAGGAAATCATGAAACTGGTTGATAGTGTTGACGAAAATATTAGATTCTCAATAGCAAATAATAATTTAATTGTATGTGGGGAAGGAATATGTGGAGGATGTACGGTTGTAATTAATGGTAAGAGAACGAAATCTTGTAAAGCTCAAATTAATGGAAGAGATTATCTAAAAAGTTTAAAATAAATTTGTTTTAGGTTTAAGGGGGAATTTAAAGTGGCAAAAGTAGTAGTTATAGGCGGCGGATGGGCTGGTTGTGCAGCTGCAATATCTGCAAGGAAAGCAGGAGCAGAGGTTACTATATTAGAAAGAACAGATCTTTTACTAGGGCTTGGGAATGTTGGAGGAATAATGAGAAACAATGGAAGATATACTGCAACAGAAGAAGCTATAGCTCTAGGAGCAAGTGAACTATTTGAATTAACAGATAAGTATAGTACACATAAAGACATGGATTTTCCAGGTCACAAACATTCAACTATATATAATGTAACAGAAATAGAAAAACCTGTAAGAGAAAAAATATTAAGTATGGGTATAGAAGTAAAATTTTTCTCTAGAGTCATAGATGTAAAATTAGATGGGAAGAAAATAAAAGCTGTTGTTTTAGAAGATGGGGAGATTATAAATGGAGACTCATTTGTAGAAACAACAGGATCTTCAGGACCTATGGGAAATTGCACTAAGTATGGTAATGGATGTGCTATGTGTGTTTTAAGATGTCCTTCATTTGGAGGAAGAGTTAGTATAACTAGCAAGTGTGGAATAGAAGATATGTATGGAAGAAGAAACACAGGGGAGTTAGGGGCTTTTAGTGGTTCTATGAAACTATTAAAAGAAAGTTTAAGTGAAGAAATTCAAAAAGATTTAAATGAAAAAGGTTGTGCTGTAATACCTTTACCAGAAGAACTTATAAATACAGAAAAACTTGATATAAAAGTTTGCCAACAATACTCATTACCTGAGTTTGCTAAGAATTTAATTCTTATAGATACAGGTCATGCAAAATTAATGGCACCATTTTACCCACTTGAAAAATTAAGAAAAATTCCAGGATTTGAGGGAGCTATAATAGTAGATCCATATTCAGGTGGAAAAGGAAACTCAGTAAGATATTTTTCAGTTGCACCAAGAGACAACTATATGAGAGTAACAGGACTTGAAAACTTATTTGTAGGTGGAGAAAAAAGTGGATTCTTTGTAGGTCATACAGAAGCTATATGCACAGGATCTCTATCTGGGCACAATGCAGCTAGAAATGCTATAGGTATGTATTTACTTCAATTACCAACTAATATTGCAATTGGAGACTTTATATCTTATGCTAATCAAGAATTAAAAGAAGAACATGCGGATAGATTAAAGTTTACTTTTGCAGGAAGTGTCTACTTTAATAGAATGAAGGATTTAGGTTTTTATACAATAGATAAAAAAGAAATAGAAACTAGAGTTAAAAAGGCAGGGTTAGAAGGGGTTTTCAATAAAAAAATAATAAAATAAATAAAAGGAGATAACTTTTGTTATCTCCTTTTATTTATTGTAGCGTTTTAAGCTTAAAGAATAGAAAAAATATCTAATGCAGCAATAGTAAAACTCATCACTGTATTAAATAAAGAAAAAAACTGTATTATACTATAAAGTTTATAGTTATGTATCGTATCATATAAGCTTATACATCCAATAGTCAATAAGCCTACAATACTTAATATAATAATATCAGCAAATATATCAATGCAAATTAAGATTAAAGCAATGATTGCTAACATAGAAGATAATGAAAAACGTTTAGATAAAGTATAAGTATTTGTTGCACTTTTCAATATAAATCACCTCTATATACTTATATGAAGTTATATAAGATTTAAAACTAAATAAAATATATTGAAAAATGGACAAGCATTATAATAATTAGAACATTAGTAGTAAAAAAGAGAAACTAATCCAGCAACTATAAATACTAGAGCAAAAGGAAAAGACTTAAAATCTAACTTTCCAGAATCTTTATAAGCAAAATAAGTTTCATAAGAAAATATAAAATCAAGTAAAAGAGTCACTATACTAGTTAAAGTAATAGAGTAATTGAAACAATTATAGATAATCATACAAGTACAGATAACTTTTAGAGCGTTAAACCTAGACATGCGACTCAATTAAACACCTCCTTAACGTACTCAACATAATTGTAGTTAATGAAATTTAAAATAGCAATATATTAAAAATGATAGAAATTAATTTTAAGAAACAAAAATAAGATGACATAAAAATTATTAGTTTACTAAAATTTATATCACCTTACTTTTAATTACAGACTTTCAAAATCTAAAGAAAGATTTATGAAAAGCAAATTAGCGAGAAACCTATAAGTAAGCCCATAATAGCAAAAACTATAGATAAGAAGTTTAAGGTATTAAAAGTTTTATAGTGGATATATGAATCATATGAATTTATCAATCCAGCAATGAAAATACCTATACCACCTGAAATGGCAGAACTATGTATTATAGAGAAATAAATAAATACAAAAAATAATACATGAAAGAAGCTTCTTAATGGACTTAACTTAGTAATAGTGTTCAAATAAATCACCTCCTTAGATCTTTCAAGTTAATACTAGCTAAGTTTACTTTAAATAGCAATGAAATAAGTATATACAAACAAAGTAATATTCAGATATAAAAAGGCATGGGGTGGTGAAACTTTTCTTACGATTTAGTGAAGTAGTAAATAAATACATAGATGTAATGTTAAGGATCAAGTTCTTTAGAGCTTTGCAGTGAAGAATCAAAAATAATAAATAAGTGGATTATAAACTAAAAAGATATCAGAAATTAGTAGTTATGACAACACATAATGCTTCACAAAAAAAATTCTGATATCAGATTAAATTTATACATTGGTATTTCTTATATTTAATCAATTCAATAGTGATAAAAACATAGTAATAAATAGATTGCATTGAGAGTAAATGGTACAATATAAATAAGGTGTCATTGTTATATTAGGGGATAAAAAAGATAGTGGAGAAAATAAAAATGAAGAATAAAATAGTAAAGATAATGTTTATAGTAATAATTGTAATTCTGAACTTGTGTCCAGCAGTTGAAGCAGAGTTACATAGAATAACTGGATGGAACTAACTTGCATCATTTTAAGAAAGTTCACGATTTTAATATAATATGAGCTAATGAAAGTAGGATCATTGATCCTACTTTTTTAATTAGTGTGACAACTTTACAGTATTGATACCTTATAAAATATAATGGATAGTGAAGCATAGGAAATTATTATTGTCATATACAAAAGGACAAAGACATTTTCAATAGATGATTTGCAACTATGAATAATAAAGATTTAATAGACAAATAATATTAAAAGATACTTTAGGAGGTAAAACAATTATGGAAATGAACACACAAGATTGTTTAAGAAAAGCATTACTAGATACTCAAGAAAAAGTAAGAGATTTTATGCAATACGCTGACAGTGTAGATGATAAAGAGTTAAGTAAATGTTTTAAAGAATTTGCTGAAGAAGAAGGATTACAAGCTCAAAAGCTACAAAAACAAATTGAAAGATTTCAATAATATTTATAAAAAAGACCATCGTTTAGATAGTCTTTTTATATTAAAAACTTATTGTTTTTTTATTACAGAAAATATTGTGAGTTTTTTAAATCGTAAAAATATTAATATACACTTTTATTAATTTTAAAACTTTAAACTTATTTTAGGGTTTATATATAGTGCATTTTAAACTTTTAAATTTTACACATGAGTAAATTTCAATCGAAAGGAAAATATATTTTTATAGAAACTTAAGTGGAGGTACATATCTAATGTTTAAACATGATAAGAAATTACTAAGGGAAGTAAAAGTGGAAAAGCCTAATCCACAATATGCAGTGCTAATGCAAGAACAATTAGGCGGTGGTAATGGGGAACTTAAAGCAGCAATGCAATATATGGCTCAAAGTTTTAGAATCAAAGATCCTGTTATTAAAGATTTATTTATGGATATAGCAGCAGAAGAGCTTAGTCATATGGAAATGGTAGCTCAAACTATAAACTTACTTAACGGTCATGATGTAAATTTTAATGCTGTTGAATCTGGAGAAATAGAAACTCATGTATTAACTGGATTATCACCTGTACTTATAAATTCATCAGGAGCTCCATGGACTGCAGATTATGTAACTGTAACAGGTGATTTAGTTGCAGATTTATTATCTAATATAGCTTCAGAGCAAAGAGCTAAAGTTGTTTATGAGTATCTATATAGACAAATTGAAGATAAATATGTTAGAGAAACTATAGACTTTTTACTTAATAGAGAAGAAGCACATAATGCTTTATTTAGAGATGCTTTAAATAAGGTTAAGGATACAGGTTCAAATAGAGATTTTGGAGTTACAGAAGATTCTAAACTATATTTTGATTTATCAACTCCTGGACCTAATCATGATACTAAAATAAATATTACTCCACCATCATTTGATACACCTATAAAAAATGATAGTGTTCCTGTTGGAAAAGATAATAAAAAATAAGTTAAGTAAAAGATTATATAATTATAAAACCTATATAAGTATTTTTATTAAAGTTAGTGTTTTTGAATCCTAAGTAAATGGATTTTAAGAGCATTAACTTTAATGGTTTTTTGTATTAAATTAAATATCAATGATTAACCTTTAAAATAAAAATTAGTTCCAAGAGTTATAGCAAGATAAATTTAATTTTGCGAATTGAATTGTATTATTTATGCCGAATTTTGTCACAAAATGAGACGGATTTTAATAATATATAAAGAACAGAGTTTTTTAAAAGTGGTTAAGATTTGAATACAAAACTTTAAACTAGCTAAAATTTATAGTCATTACAAAACTCTGTTTAATATATAGAAATATGTAAGGAGAGTGCTCATGGAAAGTTCAAGAGGTGTTAAACAAAATTGTGGTTGCGAATTAGCTAGACCATATGTAAATTTTCAAGTATTTACTAGAGCATATGATGTAAGTAAAGCTTTAAAAAGAGGTACTTTATTTCCTGAGTTATATTTAATAGAGTCAAATAATTATAATTCTTGGTTATACAAAAATCCTGAAAATAGAGTTAAATCAAAAAAGTGGTGGTAGATAGTGATGAGATCAACTAGAAGAGAACTTTTAGATGCAATCTTAGAATATAACTTTGCATGTATAGAATTAAACTTGTATTTAGATAACAATTCTTATGACGAAGATGCCCTAGAATTATATAACAAGTATAGTGAAAAATTTGAAGAAGCTAGAGAGGCTTATGAATCTAAATATGGAGTATTAACAAACTTTGGCTATGAATCTAGTCCATGTTATTGGAAATGGGTAGATGAACCTTGGCCATGGGATAATGAGTTTTATGAATAAAATAAATAATTTCATATTTTTAATGAGGAGGAATAAATTTAGATGTGGATTTATCAAAAAACATTAGAATATCCAGTTAACTTAAAAAATTCAGACCCAAGGATGGCTAAATTCATAATGACTCAATTAGGTGGTCCCAATGGAGAACTAGCTGCTGCACTTAGATACCTTCAACAAAGATATACTATGCCTACTGGAAAGTCTCGTGCGCTTTTGACAGATATAGGGACAGAAGAACTAGCACACGTTGAAATAATTTCTTCGATACTATATCAATTGATGAAAGATGCTAGCCCTAAGGAACTTAAGGCTGCTGGGTTGGGTCCTAATTATGCAACTTTTGGACAAGGTCTTCAACCTGTAGATGCTAACGGAGTAAACTTTACAACAAGTTATATAAATGTGTTCGGAGATTCAGCAACTAATTTACATGAAGATATGGCAGCTGAGCAAAAGGCGCTTGCAACTTATTATCAATTAATAAACTTAACTGATGACCCTGACTTAAAAGATATATTAAGATTTTTAGGAGAGAGGGAAATTGTCCATTATCAAAGATTCGGAGAAGCTTTAATGGATATTTATGAGTTTACAGAATCTAAAAAATGCTTCTAGGCTAAATTTAGTGTTTTATGTATAGTTCTATTTATAGGACAAGTATAAATTATTAATTATTTTAATAATTTATACTTACATATATTGCTATGGAATATAATAGAAGAGCCATTAACGGCTCTCCTATTTTTATGTTTAAAGATTATTTTTAAAATGTGTAATTAGACTACATCATATTAAAGAAATATTCAAATCCAACGTAAATGGCAGCCAATCCTACTAGACCATATATTATTCTACTAAAGCTACTTATATTTCCAAACTCTCCGCTACCTGCAAATAAAGCAGCAACTAAGTCAAATTTAAATAAGCTAACTAGCCCCCAATTTAGAGCTCCAACTAAAACTAAAATTATACAGATATTATAAATAATTTCCATGTAATAAAACCTCCTAAAAAATGTTAATTTATATATAGTTTTAGTCATAAGTTATAAATATATTCAATCAATTAGTATATTTTTACTTTTATTTAATTAATTACTAATTATAAAAATATAATATATGATAATAATATGTATAAACGACATGTATTTATATAGTATTGACATATCAGGTTTAAACTTTTGATTTACTTAGACATTTTCTAACTCTTCATGAATTAAATAAAAAAGTGTATCTAATAAATCTTAATGATTTAATATAGATACACTTTTTATTTATTATTATTAAGTTCATATATATTATTACTTAATGAACTTTTTAATTATAGTTTCAATTAAAAAATAAACTAGATACTAGTTATTGGAATAATTAATTATAAGTATTTAGGCAAAACTAACACAAACTTATAATATTAAAATAATAGGAGAATAAATATGAATAAAAAATCAATATTTTATATTACAGTACTTTTAGTTTGTGTGTTTACAAGTTTAGGATTTAGCAAAAAAAACAGTATTGTTTACAAAGATGATAACATTAAAAAGTACTTAAATGAACAAAAATCAGAAATGAGTACAATGATGGAAAATATGAAAAATATAAAACACACAGGAGATCCAGCAATAGATTTCTTGTATGGTATGATTCCACATCATAAAGCAGCAATTGAAATGTCTGAAAGTTTACTTAAGTATGGTGGGGAAAATGCAGAAATAAAAAAAATAGCTGAAAATATTATAACAAATCAAAGTAAAGAAATAGAAGAAATGGAAGATATCATTAAATGCATGGAATTAAATCCAAATGTAGATGAAAAAAAGGAACAAGATTATCTGAAAGAATACAAGAATTTGTTTAATAAGCATAACAATAATGATATTAATAATGTAAATATTGTAGATAAAGCTTTTGCTATGGAAATGATAAAACACCATGAAATGGCTGTTTCTATGTCTGAAATTGTTTTAAAGTATACAGATAATAAAGATGTAGTTGATTTAGCTCAAAATATCATTGAGTCACAAAAAACTGAAATAAAACAAATGAGAGAAATTATAAATAGTATGGAAAAATAAATCAAAATTACTATAAAAAGTAACTACAAATAAGTTAAATATTATAATTATAATGCTAAAATATTAATTATATATAAAACAAAAAAGTATATCTTACAAATCTTAATGATTTAATATAGATATACTTTTTTATTTCTTATTATTGAGTTCATATATATTATTGATTAATGAATTTATACTAGTACTTAGATTTTCAAGCTTACCTTCTATCCTAATTAATAAATACATAGTAACAATAGCAGGAAAACCTATATTAGATACTAAAGCCATTAAATCTAATTCCATATAAAACATGCCTCCAACCTTACAAATTATTAAAGATATAAGTTTTAGCAACCTTTAAAGCATTTTTAAGCTTCTAGTTTTAACTAGAGTTCTTCCATTTTCACCCAAGCAACAGTCATATTTGATTCTTAATGCTGACATTTGAGCAAGTTCTGAAGTATTTGGATCTAAATTCATATCTGCCATTTTGATTCCTCCTTTTAACATTTAATTTAACTTAAGTATAGTAGGAGGCTATTAAAGCAATCAAAGAAAGAGAATACTGAGATATTGTAAGGTAAATTAATTTGAAAATAATTGTAAATAATTTTATAATCAGTATAATGATGAGGTTAAACGTGTATAAAATTTTAGGTGGAAAAGATTATACGAACAACAAAAAGCACTCAATAATTATGAAATATTAAACAAATTACTTTATTTCAGCGAATATTAAAATTAAGAAATTTATTGTACAAAGTAACGTGGCATACTCTTACACTAATATAAAGTATTTCAAATTAAGAACGCCACAGTTTATGTAACTGATAATAAATGAGTAAAAAACATACTTGTAACAAAGACAAGTACGCAATTGTTATATAATGGGGAAATAGGTGAAGGGAAAGTTATAATTTTTATAGAGGGGTGATATAGTATGTTTGAATATAAATTTATAGAAGTACCATTAAAACAAGGATTTAAAGTGAAAAAAGGCGACCATTTTGAGAAATGCAAAAATATTATTAATGAAGAAGCAAAAAATGGATGGAGATTAAAACAAATAGTTGTTCCACCAGCAGATAATAATGGGATGTACTGTCCATATTGTTATCAAATAGTATTTGAGAAAGAAATAGATTAATACATAATATTGAGACATTGTATTTGCAAATAGAGAGTGTAGTATTGGGCAATTTATTAATTCTCAATCTTAATATAATATCAACAAAAAAGTAGGAGTATCTCAATTAATCGAGATGTTCCTACTTTTTTGTTATTAAAATTATTCCTAATATAAAAACAATAAAATATCTAGAAAACATAGTATATAAATCACGATAAGAGTTAATAATCCTTTGTAAAATAAGCTAAATGTAAGGATAAAGAGTTGTATGATTTATATAAGGTAGACAATGAATCAATACAAAAAAAATATGAATATAGTATTGTTACAGATTGGAATGGTATTGCAAAATGTGTTATAAGAACAAAAGATATTTTTATAGTACCATTTAAAAGTGTAGATGAAAGACTCGCTAACATAGAAGGAGAGAGATGGATATTTAAGTGTACTTTTTTTTAGCCATTACTATATCTAAGTTAACTATTATACCCATTACATTTCTCTTATACAGTTAAATCGTTTTCATTTTTTATTGTTGTTGCTTCATTAATAGTATCCCCTATAACAAAGCATAAAAGAGCTAATATAAAATATATAGCCATTTGTGGGGTAATAAAAATTCCTGGGAATAAATCTATTATTCTCATTCCTGTTACACCATTACATAACATACATACATAATTTAGTACTAAATTTATAAATAGTAAATATCCTAATTTTCTAAATCGTTTTGTATTTTCTGTTATAAAAATGTTTGTTCCAGAACTATCTACTATTTTCAATAATATAATAAACATAGTAAAATAAGATACTCCTACTAAAAATATACTTATTGAAGATACTAACTTATTTGTATTTCTGAAACTTTCTAAAATATATGGAATTCCCCCAAATATACTAAGTACAAGCATTATTCCCCATAGAAAAATTGATATTGTTAATGCATAATATAGCGTATTCTTTGTTTTTCTTGAATTATTTAACATAAAAAATGCCCCCTTTTACTTTATTATAACACTGTTATTATTCCTTAACAATAACATATTATTGTTTATCAATAAAAATATTGAGACGAAATTTTGGAACAAAATATATTATATTATCTATTATTAAAATATAATTTAAAATTGTTAAATCAACTCTATACATAGATATATACTATCTGCTTTAGAAGTAGTTGTTGGTGCAATAGTTGGAATAATAATTTTTAAAGAAACTATGACAGGTCTTCAAGTTTTAGGCGCAATTATAGTTGTATTAGCATCATTAGGCTCAACAGTCTTAGACTATATTCAAAATGCAACATCTGTGTTGGTTGGATATCTACCACCTAAATTAGCAAATCACATTCGTTTTAAGGAAAAAGCAACATCTGAAGAAAAATAATATATTTAAAAGCTTAGGATATTGAATAATAATTCAATATCTTTTTTTATCAATTTTTAGAACTATTTCATTGAAGTATCAATCAGAAAATATATATCTATTATTAAGTTTATTAGATAATAGATTATTTATTAAAAAGGCATAATTTTTATCTAAACCTTTTACTTAGGAGGTTTCTGGAATGAGTAGATATTAAGAGAAGAACTGTGAAGTGTAGATATCGGATTATAAATAGTAACTATGATATAATATGAAATATACTTATTAAGTAATTGTTACACAATAAAAAGTAAATATATTTTATAGATGCAAAATATAAGTCTGGGGGAGTAATTACATATGAACGCATCAACATTTCTAGAAATATTAAAAGTAGCAGAAAAATTAAAATGTACCACTAGGCATTCATGGACATCGAGTGGACGTCATGAGAGTGTAGCTGAACATAGCTGGCGTATCGCATTAATGGCATTATTGATGAGAGATGAATTTCCAAATATTGATATGGATAAGGTAATTCGTATGTGTTTGATTCATGATTTAGGGGAAGCTTTTACAGGAGATATACCTGCATTTGATAAGAGAGAAGAAGATAGTGAAAAAGAGGATGCTATTTTTTTACAATGGATTGAGACATTCCCTGCTCCTCATAGAGAGGAGTTTATAGAACTTTTAGTTGAAATGAATGAACGCAAAACAGGTGAAGCAAAGCTGTATAAAGCATTAGACAACTTAGAAGCAGTGATTCAACATAACGAGGCCGATATTAGCACTTGGATTCCATTAGAATACGATTTACAGTTTACATATGGTTCAGATAAGGTAGAATTTTCATCATATTTAAAAGAATTAAAGAAAGAAATAGATAAAAGAACGAAAGAAAAAATAGTTCAAAATAGTGAAGTTCATATAACTAATTAAAGGATCATTATTAAATAATGATCCTTTAATTAGTTATATGATTAAATTTACTAAAATTTATTAACTAGAGATGAGATAAACTTATTTTAAAAAGTTTACTATGAAATATAGATAGTTAAAATTATAAAATAAATTAAAAATAGGTTTTATGATAAATGTTTTCTAAAAACAGCTTAAAATGGATAAAAACCTAAGAATATAGTTAAAAAATGGTATAAAATGGGAGATGACACAAAAAATTAACTGGAATTTATATAAAAAAAAGAATATAATGACAAAGTGTGACATTTGATTACAATATTGTTATTGAATATATCTAGGCAAAGTACTAATATATTTATAGATTATGAACATTTTAGAGGAGAGTAAGTATGAAAAAATTAATTTATTTCATTATACCATTAGTAGTGGGCGGTATATTTTTATTCGGACTAAATAAATTCCTTGATTCTAAAATTGACTACATGCTTGAAGAAAAAGATTTAAAACCAATAATGAACAATTCTTTAAGTAATATAAAAGATAAAGGCGTTATTGCTAATAACCATTTTTTACAGAAAAAAGATATAATGATGCTAGGATCATCAGAGTTAGGGCATTCAACAAAGCAACACCCTACTTACTATTTTAATACAAACAGAAGTAAAAATGGAGTTATTACGATCGGGAGAGCATATACTCAGAACTTACAAGATACTACTATTTTAGGTAGTTTTGATCCAAGTATAAAGGATAAAAAGGTTGTTTTATTAGTTTCAATGCAGTGGTTTATGGATAAAGAAGGGGTTACTTCTCATCACTATCAGACGAGATTTTCTCCAACTCAATTTTATGCATTTTTAAACAACCCAGATATTTCTAAGGAAAATAAGATTAAATTTGCAAATAGAGCAAGTAAATTATTAATTGGATCAGAAGAATACAAGTCTGAGGCCGTATATGCTAAGTTATATAGTTCTGATACATTTGTATCAAAAGTTGAAAAAGTGCTATTAGCACCTTATTTCGAGTTTAGAGAAGATACAGTAAAACTTAAAGAAAAAGGTATGTTATATGAAAGGTTAGTGAATTTACCTGATAAAAAAGCTTTAGCACCTGGAAAGCCTATTAATTGGAACAAAGAAATGGACCAAGCTATAGTAGATGCTAAAAAGAGAGTAGGTAAAAATAATCTATGTATAGATAAAATATACTATAAAAAGAATTTTGGAAAGAACTTAGATAAAGTAAGAGGTAAATATAAGGATGTGAACCTTGTAGATTCAAAAGAGTTTGATGATTACCAACTTACTCTAGACGTGTGCAACGATTTAGGGATAAAACCTGTAATTGTACTTATACCTGGAATGGATAAGTTTTACAATGTAACGGGTATATCAAAAGATGAAAGATATGAATTCTATAATAAAGCAGGTAATCTTGCAAAACAACATGGTTTTGATGTTATTGATTTAAGATCAAAAGAAAATGAAAAGTATTATTTACGTGATGTAATGCATCTTGGAACGAAAGGTTGGGTAGATGTTTGTGAAAAGTTATTTAAAGAATTTAACCAGCAATAAGTACTTAATGATGAGTATTTGTTTTACGATAATAATAATTGCAGCAATATTAATATTAACATTTACTCCATTTAAAGAATTGCCATTCATATACAATGAGTTTTAATGAGGAGGATTAGACATGAAAATTATTGAAGGTATAAAAAAGTATTCAAATACAGATAGAATAGCATTAAAATGCAATGACGAAAATCTTTCATACAAAGATTTAGATAAGTACTCAGAAGCTATTGCTTTATACTTAAAAGACATTTATGGAGATGAGGATACTCCTATAGTTATATATGGAAATAAAGAAAATAAGATAATGGCATGTATGATAGGGGCTTTAAAATCAGGAAGAGCTTATGTACCGTTAGACATAAGCTTCCCAATAGATAGAGTATTTGAAGTAACAAAAGAAGTTAAACCGAAGGTAGTTTTCAATTTCAGTGAAGAAACTAACTTTGGAGATTTAAATATTGTAAATGAAGAAAAACTTAATGAAATAATAAAAACTTATGAAGGTAAGTCAATATCTAAAGAAAACTGGGTAAAAGATGATGAAAATGCATACATTTTATTTACATCAGGAAGTACAGGAAAGCCAAAAGGGGTACAAATAAGTTCTAATAACTTAGATAGCTTTGTTGATTGGATAAGTCCATACTTAAAAATTGATGGAAGTGAGAAAGTTATAATGAACCAAGCTGCATACTCATTTGATCTTTCAGTAACATCTATATATCCAGGATTAGTTCATGGTGCTACATTATTTTCTTTATCAAAGAAAGTTTTAGCAGATTATAAAGAATTATTTAATCAATTTGGTAAGTCAGATATGGCTGTTTGGGTTTCTACTCCATCATTTGCAGGTGTTTGTGTAACAGAAAATAGTTTTAATAGTGAAATGTTACCAAAATTAGAGTCTATGATATTCATAGGTGAAGCTCTTCCAAAACCTTTAACTAAAGAGTTATTAGAGCGATTCCCAAATACTAGAGTTATAAATGGATATGGACCAACAGAAGCAACAGTAGGTGTCAGTGTAAATGATATGTCAGAAGAACTTATAAATGATGAAAAAAGTTTACCAGTTGGGTATCCTATGGAAAACTGTAAAATAAAGATATTAGATGAAAATGGAAATGAAGTTAAAGAAGGCGAAAAAGGTGAAATTATAATAATTGGACCTTCTGTTTCAAAAGGTTATTTTAATAACAAGGAAAAAACTGATGAAGTATTCTTCTATGGTGAAATAGATGGAGTTAAGTATAGAGCTTACAGAACAGGGGATATGGGATATCTATTAGGTGGGAATATTTACTACTGTGGAAGAAGAGATTTCCAAATAAAATTAAATGGATTTAGAATAGAAATCGAAGATATAGAGAGCAATTTAAGAAAAGTTGAAAATGTTAAAAATGCAATAGTTTTACCAGTTTATAAAAATGAAAAAATTGCTTACTTAAAAGGAATTGTAGAATTAAAAGAAAGTAATTCATTAAGTGATATAAAAAATGGAGTGGTAATAAAAAAAGAATTAGGTAAGTATATCCCTTCATATATGATACCTAGAACTATAAAAATTATAGATGAGTTCCCTACAAATATTAATGGGAAAATAGATAGAAAGAAACTTATGGAGGAAAATTAATGACTTTTTCACAATATGGAGATTATTTTTATCTTTATATATTACTATTAACAGCAATACCAGCAGTGATTTTAGGTTTAAGAGAAAAAAATATAAAGTATTATGGTATGATAGCAACTGCATTCATGATACTTTTAATAGTTGGTGTAAATGTTAGACTTTCATTTTTAATAGCATTTATGGTGTTAGAAATAATAGTAGTAAAAGGATATGAATATGTAAGAAAAAAAACAGATAGCAAATTGGTTTATAGACTATTTTTGCTAGCTTCTATGTCTCCTATTATAATAAATAAAATTTCGCCGCTTACATCATTTGGAGCAATAGGGTTTATAGGTATATCATACCTAAACTTTAGAACTATACAAATGGTAATTGAAATTTATGATGGAGCAATTAAAGAAGTTAAAATTTCAACAATGCTTTATTTTGTATTGTTTTTCCCAACATTAAGTTCTGGGCCGATCGATAGATCAAGAAGATTTGAAAAAGACTTAGAAAAGAAGATACCTAAAGAGGAATATATAGATGATTATTTAATACCAGGTATTAAAAAGATATTCATGGGTGTTGGATATAAATTTGTAATAGCATTTTTAGTAAACACATATTGGATGTCAAAAATACCTTCAGAAATAAACTTTGCAAATGCTATGAGTTATATGTATGCATATAGCTTATATTTATTCTTTGACTTTGGAGGATATAGTTTATTTGCTGTGGGAACAAGTTATATATTTGGTATAAAAGCACCAGATAACTTCGATAAGCCATTCTTAAGTAAGGATATGAAAGAATTCTGGACAAGATGGCATATAAGTCTTTCAAGATGGTTTGGGGATTATATTTTCTCTAGATTTGTAATTGCATCTATGAGAAAGAAAAGATTTAAGAAAAGAGCTACAGCATCTCATGTTGCACAAATGATTACAATGATAACTATGGGATTTTGGCATGGTTTAACATGGTTTTACATTGTGTACGGGATATACCAAGGGGTAGTGCTTGTACTTACAGATATGTATCAAAAGAAATCAAAGTTTTACAAAAAACATAAAAAAGATAAGTGGTTTGAGATTGTACAAATTGTTATAACATTCCATATAGCATGCTTTGGATTGTTAATTTTCTCAGGTTACTTTGCTTAATTTAAGGAGGATATAAAATGCAAGAGACAGTTATAGGAATTTTTGAAGATGTTTTAGGTTGTGACGAAATAAGAGAGGATTTAAATTTAAATTTATTTGAAGCAGAACTTTTAGATTCATTAGCGATAATAGAAGTTTTACTTGAAATTGAAGAAAGACTAGGAATAACACTTCAACCAACAGATTTAGAAAGAAGTGACATGGCAACAGTAAATAACTTAGTTAAGTTCTTAGAAGGTAGAAAATAATAAAATTTAATAATAAATAAAATTAAGGAGGAAATTTTATTTCCTCCTTGGTTTATTTATAAAACATCGATATAATCCATATATTCAACTATATCATTATAAATTTCAAATACAGGACTTATATTTTTCATAGTATTATCAAAGTACAATTTTATAACATCGTCAGTTTTATAAAGAACTAAATCTTTATTATCTTGATTTGTAAAAGATATAGTTTTTTCACTGTTATACTCATCAACATCAATAGTTTTTACAACACAATTATGTTTGCTTATTTTTGTAGCAATGTTGAAAAGTAAATCATCAGTGCAGTTTTCTAGTCTTAAAACTAGACAATGATATGTAGTTTTAAAATTCATGGGAACCTCCTTGAATAAAGTCAAAATTTGGCATATTATAATGCCATATAAAAATTTTAACACATTTATATAAAAAAACAAATTTGCAAAATATAAAAATAAATATATAATATATAAAATAGACTAGTTAAGGAAATAATTAAATTAAACTTAAGATTCAGAGGAGACGAAGTTTTATGTCAAAAGTAGCAAAAGCAGCTGTCGGTTTAATGGCTGCAACATTAATAGCCAAGATACTAGGATTTGGGCGTGAGCTAGCACTAGCATCAGCGTATGGAGCATCAGGTACTAGTGATGCATTCTTAGTAGCTATGAATATACCAGCAGTTATATTCTCGGCAATAGGAACATCTTTAGGAACTGCATTTATACCTCTATATTGTGACCTAGAGGCTAAACAAGGAAAAAAAGCTTCCCTTAGATTTTCGAATAACGTACTTAATATAGTTGTTTTGTTATGTTTAATAACTTCTTTAGTAGGAGTTGTTTTTACAGAACCAATTGTTAAGTTGTTTGCGGTTGGATTTAAAGGAGAAACATTAACTCAAGCTATATATTTTACAAGAGTACTAATTCTTGGAATGGCATTTTTAGGAATGAGTTACATAATGATGGCATTTTTACAAGTTAAAGAAAATTTTGTAATACCAGGGCTTATGTCTGTACCGTATAATATGCTTATTATAATTTCTATATTTTTAAGTGTAACAATTAATCCAAACTTACTACCTTGGGGTACTTTAATTGGATTATCTTTACAATTTATATTCCAATATCCATTTGCTCGTAAAAAGGGATTTAAGTACAGACCATATATAAATTTAAAAGATGAATACTTAAAGAGAATGTTATGGCTAATAGGACCTGTTTTAATAGGTGTAGCGGTAACTCAAGTTAATAGTATAGTAGATAGAACAATAGCTTCTACATTGGTAGAAGGAAGTATTTCTGCGCTTAATTATGCAACAAAATTAAATCAGTTTGTAATGGGTATGTTTATAGTTTCTATATCTTCGGTTATATACCCAATGCTTTCTAAATTATCTACAGAGAATAATAAGAAGAAATTTAAAGAATCAATAGTAACAGCTATAAACGTAGTTACATTAATAATAATACCTATTTCTGTAGGCGCTATAATACTTGCTGAGCCTATAGTTAAATTATTATTCCAAAGAGGAGAGTTTGATGCTAGAGCTACGCAAATGACAGCTATAGCACTTATATTCTATTCAATTGGTATGTTAGGATTTGGACTAAGAGATATTTTAGGAAAAATATTCTATTCATTACAAGATACTAAAACACCAATGATAAATGGTATTATTGCAATGGTATTAAATATTGTATTAAACTTAGCTTTTGTAAAATATACTAATATGGGATTAGGTGGGCTTGCATTTGCTACAAGTATTTCTTCTTTAGTAACTATAGCTTTATTATCTGTAAGTTTAAGAAGAAAAATAGGTGCGTTCGGTGGTAAGAAAATTATCTCAGTTCTTATAAAGTCGATAATAGCTGCACTTTTAATGGCGCTTGTAACTAAATTTACGTATAATGTTATAGATGCATTTTTAAGTGCTGGATTTATACAAGATGCAATTAAATTAGCTATATCTGTAGGCTTAGGTGCTATAGTATATGCAGTTTCAATAATTGTATTAAGAGTAGATGAAGTTAAATTAATATTTAAAATGATAAATAAAAAAGTAAAACGTAAATAAATAAGTAAAATATAGAGAAAAAAAGCTACAGATTAATCTGTAGCTTTTTTGTTTTAAAATTATTAATATATATAATAGTTAGAAAATAAAGTTTATTTAACAATAAAAAGGAAATATATGTTAACTTGTAGAAATATAATATTAAAGTAAGAAAAAATAAAATAAATAGGTGATGTAATGAGTAATAAATTAAATGAAGGTAATTATGAGTTTGTTTTAAAACATACAATAAAAAGCTTTCAACAATCCAATATTGATCAAATATTACAAATGTCAAATTCTACATACAATCATGATGAAAATTACTTCGAAATTAAATTCCTAAACACATTTTTAAAAGTACAATATCCATCTGGAAAAATCTTAACAGAATCTAATGAAATTATAACTGACACAGCTACAAATATATTGATATTAAGGTTTTTAACTAATGCAAAGGGAATAAAAGAAACTAAAAAATACTTAACTTACAAAGAAATTGAAGGTGGATATGTTTATTATCCAAATTTTAAATCGAGAACTATTAAGAAATTAATTGATAGTTATGGTAAGGAAATAGAAAAATTTAAATTACATATGGAAAACATAGGGGCTGAAAAATTAGAAATAGGGGATATTTCATATAAGGTAAGATTTATAAATGATACTTATGTTGTGTTTGTTTTATGGGAAGGCGATGAGGAGTTAGAGCCATCTGGAAATATATTATTTGACGCTAATATAAGCTATTATTTTAATGCTGAGGACTTAGCAGTTGTTCCAGAGATAATATTACTAAATTTAAAATAAATATTGAATTAGAATGTCATAAATTGTTAATTATCATAATATATACTATTAATAGATTAGAGGGGGTACCTAATTATGAATATATCTGGAAGTATAAGAAATGTGAAGAAAAAACAAAGTAAATTATACACATTGCTTGCAATAGCTGATGTATTAGTACTAGCTGCTTCATTTGGAATTATAATGATAAATTATTAGAAGTAAAAGGCTGTTTCATTTGAGACAGCTTTTTTACGCTTAAATAAATTATGATTGCTAAAAATCTTCAAATAACCCATTAAACTTATGTATATCAAAATTATATGTTTTGAGCGTAAAAAAGCCTTTGAGAAACGGACGAAGTCGTTGGCGAAATGAGTGGAGCGAATTTTTTTCATTTATATTATAATGGTATATATAATAAAAACTTGGGAGGATACGATGGAATATATAGAGCAAATAAAAAACTATAAACCTATAAATGAGCAGGAAAAAAATGATAGAGAATTAATATTAGAGTGTATAGAAAAGTACGATAATATATTAACTAGAGATAATAAAATTTGTCATATAACAAGCTCAGGATTTATTGTTAATAAAAATAGAGATAAAGTACTTATGATACATCACAATATATACAACTCATGGGGATGGACAGGTGGTCATGCAGATGGAGATAGTGATTTATTAAATGTAGCTATAAAAGAAGCTAAAGAAGAAACTGGAATTAAAAGTGTTAAACCGATAACTGATGAAATTTGTTCGATAGAAATTTTAACAGTTAATTCTCATATAAAGAGAGGAAATTTTGTATCAGCACATTTGCATTTATCCGTAGCTTATATTTTAGAAGCTGATGAAAATGAAGAGCTTTTTATTAAGGAAGATGAAAATAGTGGAGTGAGATGGATACCAATAGATGAAATTGAGGAGAATGTAAATGAGGAGCATATGATAAGTATTTACAATAAACTTATACAAAAAGCTAAAAATATTTAAAAAATTAAGCTATGCTAGAACTTAGCTATTTGAATATAAGTTCTAGCATAGCTTTTTTATTTTAAGACTTAAGACGTTAGTCTATAGTTATTTTTACATGATTCTAACATTTTTTCTAATTTAATTTTTGGATCTTTATTATTATGACGAGGATTTGAAGCTTGCTTTAAATAATTTTTATATTCTTTAGATTCTCTTTTGAAAAATTTGTATATAGAAAGATTAAATAGATTTTCATTTTCTTTGAAATTAATATAGTTTAGATAAGAGTTTTTGATATCATGATTAGAGCTTAATAAATCATGTATTTTAGATTTTATTATATCTAAATTGTTTATTAGATTTTCTGTATTTATATCGAGTTCAGTGTTAACAAATGAACAGTTTTTAGAGCTATTAGTGAGAATAGATAATACGTCATACTGAGCTAATTTTATTTCTTTTACAAAATAATTATATAAGAAGAATAAATCTCCCAGTTCTTTTTCAGGTTTAAATTCTCCTTGCGAAATTAATTTAATTGACTTTAATTCTTTATCTGATGATACAGTAAGCTGCGTTCCATTATTAAAAACTATGGTGTTAGGAAATGAAATGTCTTTAAAATCAATGGGACCAACTAAAATTTTATCTTTAACTTTAAAAAAACTTTCTCCTTGGTATATTATAAAATCATCACCATAATTATAGTAAATAGTCTTGGTTGGAACTACATCACCAGATTTAAATTCATCTAACTTATCATAAGATTTTATTATATTACCACTATTGCCTAGTATTGGATAATAGAAACATTCAAATAACATATAAATCCTCCTATTTTTATATTATAATTTGTTAAAAAATTATTTATCTTATACTTTAAATATAGCTAAAGCTCCTATATATAGCAACTATAATATTAAAAGAAAATAAGATTAAAAACATCAATCATTGACATTTATATTTATTATAGATATTTAAAGGAACTAAACCTATAATATTAGTATATGAATAAAATAAAATTTGGGGGTATTTTAAGTGAAATTTATAGATTTACATTGTGATACGATAGATTTATTAATGTTAGGAAAAGGTGGAAGTAATTTAAGTCAAAATGAACACTGCATAGATATAAAAAAGCTTAAAGAAGGAAACTGTTTAGCGCAGACATTTGCATTATATGTTGATA
Organism: Paraclostridium bifermentans; assembly: GCF_019916025.1. Classification (NCBI taxonomy): domain Bacteria; kingdom Bacillati; phylum Bacillota; class Clostridia; order Peptostreptococcales; family Peptostreptococcaceae; genus Paraclostridium; species Paraclostridium bifermentans. The sequence goes on from NZ_CP079737.1 coordinate 861,686, forward strand.
TTGATGAGCATAAAAATGCATATAAGCATTGTATGAATATGGCAAATAAATTCCATGAAGAGATAAAATTAAATAATGAATTTATAGGCTTAGCTACTAACTATACAGATATAATAAAAAATGAAAAAGAAGGTAAAATGAGTGCACTTTTAGCAATAGAGGAAGGTGCTGTTTTAGAAGGCAATTTAGAAAATTTGAGAAAATTCTATGATCTTGGAGTTAGAATGATTACATTAACATGGAATCATGAAAATGAAATTGGATATCCACATGTAAAGCCGGAGAATATAACTAAAGGACTAAAGCCTTTTGGGATTGAAGTTGTTGAAAATATGAATGATTTAGGCATGATTGTAGATGTATCACACTTATCTGATGCAGGTTTTTATGATGTAGCAAAAATATCTAAAAAACCATTTATTGCAACTCACTCAAATTCAAGAGAAATGACTAAACATAGTAGAAACTTAACTGATGAAATGATTAAGATATTAGCAAATGCAGGAGGAGTAACTGGAATAAACTTCTGTAGTGCATTTATAGGAGAAACTCCTATGACTATGATAAGTGATATGGTAAGACATATAAAACATATCAGAAATGTAGGAGGAATAGATGTAATAGCACTTGGTTCAGACTTTGATGGAATAGAGTCTCCTGTTGAAATTAAAAACTCAAGTGAGATGAATAAGCTTGCAATACAGTTGGAAAAAGAAGGTTTTAAAGTTGATGAAATAGAAAAGATTTTCTATAAAAATGCACTTAGAGTAATTAAAGATGTAATGTAAAAAACAGGCTCATTCTATTTAATAGAATGAGCCTGTTTTTGAGTGTCTATTTTATTAACTCTAAGTATCCACTTGGGTGGAAATAGTAAATATGACTAGTATCTTGATCAACGAAATATCCCATATCAGTTTCAACGTCTGGTAAGAATACGTATCCTTTTAAACCTTTGTCTTGTAAAGCTTTAAAATTATCTGAAGTTCCTTGGAATATGTAATTTACTTTGTCATTATTATTTATTAAAAGCTGTTGTGCATCAGCTTGAGTTAATGTATGTTGTTTTTGAACAGTTGCTTGATTATTATTTTCTTGAGCAAAAGTTATTTCATGAGTAGGATTTACTAAAAATAGTCCTCCAACTAATATTGATAAAACTAAGATTGATTTTTTCATATGTAAAACCCCTTTTCTTTATATAATATTTATTTAAGTATAATTGCTTATGTCTTTCTATATTTAAATATTACCATAGAAAAAATATAGATAACAGTTACACCGTTGTTACTTACGGTTACGAAATTGTAATTAAAAATGTGTTTAAAATACAAGTTAATAAATGTGAATATATACTCTTTTTAATTCCTATTATATAATTAATATGTATGAAATTTTATTGAGAGAGGTTTTTATGGCAGGAGAAGGAATCGTACTTAATTTACTAGAAAAAACTAGTTTTCTAATAGTGATTTTAATTTTAATGAGTAAAATTAAAATCTTAAAGAATATATTAAAAAGTGAGCAAAATAATAAAAGAAATTTAATTATAATTTCAGGTGTATTTAGTTTTCTTGCTATTGTAGGAACGTACCTTGGAATAGATGTGGATGGCTCTATGGCAAATGTACGAAATATTGCGATAGTTTCAGGCGGAATGTTGTTTGGACCTATAGTAGGGGCTACAGCAGGCATTATTGCAGGAGTTCATAGGTTTTTAATTGATATAAATGGAATAACAGCAATACCTTGCTTTTTAACTAGTGTGCTGGCAGGTGTTTTATCAGGATATTTATGCAATAGAGTAGATAGTGATAAAAAATGGGTGGTTGGAATAATATGTGGAATGTTTGTTGAAAGCATGAGCATGGAAATTATTTTAATATTATCAAGACCTTATGATATAGCTGTATCTATTGTAAGACACATATATATACCTATGATGATAGGTCAAGTTGGAATAGGTTTTTTAATATCTATTTTACAGAGTTTAAGAAGAGAAAAAGAAGAAATTGCAGCGCAACAAGCAAAGTTATCACTTGATATAGCAAACAAAACACTTCCATATTTTAGGAATATGAATAAAAACTCATTAAATAAAGTTTGTGAAATAATAAAAAATGATATAGATGCTGATGCTGTGTCGATTACAGATAGGAAGGTTGTATTGTCTTATGTTGGAATAGGAGAAGATTATTTTAAAAATAATAATAAGACTTTAAGCAATATAACTAAAGAATGTATTATTAAAGGTGAAATTATATATATAAAAGAAGAACAAGAAGAATATTTAGTTGATAAAAAAACTCCTTTAAAAACAGCTATGATAATTCCCTTGAAAGAAAATGATGAAACTGTAGGAACATTAAAAATATACTACTCAAAGCAACGTGAAATAACAGAATCTAGACAAGCATTAGCTATTGGATTATCTCAAATGATATCTACATTGATGGAAATATCTAAGGTTGAGCAAATGAAAGAGGCCGCAAATAAAGCTGAAATAAAGGCATTACAAACTCAAATAAACCCACATTTTTTATTTAATGCATTAAACACAATAACTTCATTTATACGAATAAATCCAGATATAGCTAGAAATTTAATTATAAATTTAGCTATTTTTCTAAGATATAATTTAGAGTTTAGTGACACGACTATAGATATAAAAAAAGAATTAGAACAAGTGAAAGCATATGTTGAAATCGAAAAAGCAAGATTTGGAGACAAGTTAAATGTAATTTATGATATAGATGAAGATGTTAATATAAAAATACCGAGTTTAATAATTCAACCATTAGTTGAAAATGCAATTATACATGGAATAAGAGCTAATGGAGGGCATGGAACTGTTAAAATTAGTGTTAAAAATAAAACTAATAAAATATATATAAGTGTAGAAAATGATGGAGTAACTATAGATAAAGATATAATAAAAAAAGTTAAAAATGGAAATATGCCAGAAAATAAAATTGGACTTTATAATGTGCATTTAAGAATGAAACTTATGTATGGTAAAGGCTTAAGTATAAAAAGACTAAATCCAGGTACAAAAATAGAATTTTCAATATAGGAGGATTTACTAATGAAGTGTATTATCGTAGAAGATGAATTTCCAGCAAGAGAAGAACTAAAATATTTTATTAAAAATCATAGTAATATTGAAATTGTAAGTGAATTTGATAATGGAATAGATGTTTTAAAGTTTATACAAGAAAATAGCATAGATGTTATATTTTTAGATATAAACATACCTATGTTAGATGGTATATTACTAGCTAAAACTATAAATAAATTTAAGTACAAGCCTAAAATTGTATTTATAACAGCTTATAAAGAGCATGCAGTGGAGGCATTTGAATTAGAAGCATTTGATTATGTCTTAAAGCCTTATTCGGATCAGAGAATAATAAATACATTAAATAAACTAAAAGACTGTGAAGAAAATGAAAAGGTTTTAAAAAGAGAACAAAATTTAGAAGAAAAAAGCGATATGCAAGATACAATAACGATGTGGAAAAATGATAAAATTATAGTTTTAAAATTTGATGATATATATTACTGCGAAGCAAACGAAAGAGAAACAATAGTTTATACAAAAGAAAATGAATATATAGTTAAAAGCTCTATTTCTGAGTTTTTCAAAAGTTTACCGAGTAATCAATTTTTTAAAACGCATAGATCTTATATTGTTAATATAAATAAAATAAAAGAAATTATACCGTGGTTTAATAGTACATATATACTGAAGTTAAATGATATAAAAAAAGAAATTCCAGTTAGTAGAAGCAATATAAAAGAATTTAGAAATACTATGCATATATAAGAGGTACTAAAGAAATTTAGTACCTTTTTTATGTATAAAATTATATCTGAAATTTATGGAAAATATTCCGAAAAAAGAAATGTACAATTAGAAAAAATTCCAGTAAAATAAGTTTGAAGAAAACGTTAACAAAATTCGACAGGAGGATATAACATGGAAAAAGTAACACAATTTATAGAAGAAAAAATGGTGCCAAAAGTAGCTAAATTTTCAAATTTACGTTATATAAAAGCATTACGTTCAGGATTCTTTGCTATAATGCCTCTTACAATAATAGGATCTATATTTTTATTAATAGCAGATTTTCCTGTAAGTGGATATGCAGAATTTATGGCTAATATATTTGGAGCAAACTGGGGAGCTTATTTAGAGCCAGGTTATAGAGCTACATTTGATTTGATGGGAGTAATGTTAGCTGGAACGTTATCATATAAACTGGCTGAAGATTATAAGTTAGATAGTTTATCTGTAATGATAATATCTTTAGTAGCTTATATGATAGTAACTCCTAAATCTATGACAACAGATGCCGGAGAATTTGTGAATAAAGTTATTCCTATGGTTTGGTTAGGTGCTAGAGGAGTTATAACTGCAATTATAATGAGTATATTATCTACAGAAATTTATAGATTTGCAATTGATAAAAAAATAGTGATTAAGCTTCCAAGTAATGTCCCAGAAATGGTAAGTAAGTCATTTACAGCTTTAGTACCAGGGACTATAGTAGTTTTAATTTCACTAATATTAAATGGAATATTCTTATTTATGGGAACTACAATGCATGACTTTATATACACTGTATTACAAGTTCCATTACAAGGGTTAACTTCATCAGTAGAGGCTATAACTGTAGTCGCAGGATTAAATGGATTATTATGGTGGTTTGGAATACATCCTACTGTAGTTAACTCAATAGTTAATCCTTTATTAAATGCTAATGCTATAGAGAATTTAGAACTATTTAAAGCTGGACATCTTACATTTGAAAATGCAAATGTAGGAACAATACAAATGATAGATCAATTTGCTACAATAGGCGGAGCAGGTATGACTATAGGACTAGTAGTTGCTATGCTTATAGTTGCAAGATCTCAAAGATTAAAGATGATGTCAAAATTAGGGGCAGTTCCATCTTTATTTAATATAAATGAGCCACTTATATTTGGTACTCCGATTATATTAAATCCATTAATGTTAGTACCGGTTACTTTAGCACCTATAGTATCAGTATTGATAGCTTACTTAGCTATGAAATTACAATTCATGCTACCGTTTAATGGAGTTATAGCACCTTGGACGACACCACCTATAATAAGTGGGTTATTAGTCAGTGGATGGCAAGGAGCATTGATTCAATTGATAGCTATAGTTGCATCTACTTTAATATACTTACCATTTGTAAAAGCATTAGATAATCAATATAGAAAAGAAGAACTAGAAGTTGAAGAAAATAATTCAGAATCAGATTCTGAAGATGATGAATGGGCGTTATAACATGAATTTAAATAAAAAGATTTCGCTAAATGCTAGAAATTTAAGTAAATTAGAAAAAGACTTATTACATGATTTATTAGAAAATAAAAGCAAATTTACTTATAAAAAGTTTACTATAGCGAACATTGCAAATGAGTTTTCAGTTAGTAATACAAGTGTCCATAGACTATCAGAAAAATTAGGATATGATAGTTTTATCCAATTTAAAGATGATTATTTTAAAAGAAATGAAAAAAGTTCAAATGAAAATACTGTTTTGAATAATGATTTTGTAAACCTTATGATAGATACATATAGTTTAGTATCAGAATCTATAAGTGATGAGATAATTGACAAAATGAATAGCTGCAAAAAAATTAATATTTACGGTATGGGAATGAGTAATTATCTAGGAAAGATCTTTCAAATAAAGTTACAACTTTTAGGTATTCCAGCTGAGCAGCACGATGACTCAAGATTTATGAGGCTATCAAGCCGTATATTAAAAAAAGAAGAAGATTTAGTTATAATACTTTCAAGAAGTGGAGAAACACCTGAGTTACTTGAAGTTTTGGTAGAAGCTAATTTGAAAGAAATAGATGTTGTATTGATAACGGAAACAAGAGGTTCTACTTTTGAAAGAATGTGTAAATATAAAATTTACACAGGGTGCACTCAAGATTCTGACACGGACATTGATACAAGACTTAACTTTCATATAGCTATGGATATGCTTATAAAAAGGTTTATAGAAAAATACAAGAAGAAGGTATAGCCATGTATGATTTTGAAGATATATTATGTAGAAAAGAAAATGGATCTAAAAAGTGGAATGAGGATTATATAAATAGAAGGTTTCCAGGATTTAAAACTCCATTTTATCCACTATTTATAGCTGATATGGACTATAAATTGCCAATTGAAATAACTAATAATTTTATGGAATTTATACAAAAATGTGATTTTGGATATTTTGATGTTTTAGAAAAATTTAATGAATCTATAGTTAATTGGTATAAAAAAATAAATGATATAGAGATTGATAAAAATATAATATTACCTGGAATAGGGACTTTGGCATCTATGAATTTAGTAGCTAAAACTTTACTAAATAAAAATGATAGTGTTTTGATTTTTACTCCAGTGTATGGACCGTTTCGAGATATAGTGGAAAATAATGAACTAAATCTTATTAAACAATCGTTAAAAAATATAAAAAACAGATACTATATTGATTTTGATGAGCTTGAATCCAATATAATTAAGAACGACATAAAGTGTGTATTGATGTGTAATCCACATAATCCATCTGGACGAGTATGGGATTATGATGAATTAAATAAATTAGTATATATATGCAAAAAATATAATGTTTTTTTATTATCAGATGAAGTTCATAGTGACTTGGTATTAAATGATAAAAAATTTATTTCTCTAATAAACTTTGAGAACGACTATGAAAATATAATAATTAGTTCATCTCCAAACAAGACTTTTAATTTAGCTGGAGTGTGTGGTTCATATTTATTAATAAAAAATAAAATACTTCATGATAAAATAAAAAATACATTTCTTAAAAATAAATTAGAAATAAACAGAGTGGGATATGAATTTTTAGTAGCTTGTTATGAAAATGGACATAATTGGGTAGATTCATTGAGAGAAAATATAAAAGAAAATTTAAAAATTGTAGAGCTTTTATTAGACAATGAAGGAATAGAAGTAATGACTCCAGAGTCTGGATATTTAGTTTGGGTTAGACTGAATAAAGTTAATGATAGTTTAGAGTTTGTTGAAAAGCTTGCTAGAGAAAGTGGAGTATTACTAGAAAGTGGAACAAGGTTTGTTGATAGTGAAAATGGATATATACGTATAAATATAGCCACTAGTAAAACTATAATTGAAAAATCAATGAGAGAACTTAATAAATTTTATGATGAGTTTATAAAAAAAGAAGCTGTAACTTAGTTATGGCTTCTTTTTTATGTGAAACTGCTAAATGAATTTTGAAAAAATTAAAAATTATGCATAAATTTTAAAAATAATATTGACAGTGATAACTATTATCAGTAAAATATAAAACAAGTAATGAAAACTATTATCAATAATTAACTAGTTTCAGAAAGAGAGAGTAAGCTAATGAAAAAAAGATACTTATTAATTGTATTAATATTATTGTCAATAACCTCTTTGTTTATAGGAGTTAACGATATAACTTTAATGGATATTGTAAGTTACAATAAAGAAAAAGTAGATATATTTTTTATAAGCAGAGTTCCTAGACTTGTGAGTATACTGTTGGCAGGATTAGGGATGAGTATATGCGGATTAATAATGCAACAGGTAAGTCGAAATAAATTTGTTTCACCTACAACGGGTGCAACAATTGATTCAGCTCAATTGGGATTGGTATTTGCAATGTTGATTATACCAAGCACAGGCTTAGCTGGAAAAATGATAGCATCATTTGCTTTTGCACTTGCAGGAACTTTTATTTTTATGAAAATTTTAAAAAGTTTAAAGTTTAAAAATGCTGTATTTGTTCCATTGATAGGTATAATGTTTGGAAACATTATAGGTTCTGCAACTACTTTCATAGCGTATAAATACAATCTTATGCAAGATATAACTGCTTGGATGCAAGGTAACTTTTCTATGATAATAAAAGGAAATTATGAGATGCTATACATAACAATACCATGCATAATAATGGCTTACATATATGCAAATAAATTTACAATAGCAGGAATGGGTGAAGACTTTGCTACTAATTTAGGTCTTAATTACAATAAAGTTGTTAACTTAGGGCTTATGATAGTTGCAATTGTAACAGTTTGTGTGGTTATAACAGCAGGAAGTATACCTTTTATAGGATTGATAGTACCAAATATAGTATCTATGTACAAAGGTGATAACTTAAAGGATAGTATATGGCATACTGGGTTATTTGGAGCGATATTTGTTTTAATATGTGATATATTTTCAAGGACTGTCATATATCCATATGAAATTCCGATAGGGCTTACGGTTGGAGCTATTGGAAGTATAATATTCCTTTTTATGATTTTAAGGAGGGGAAATCATGCAACAGCTTAGCACTTTAGAAAAAGAGATAAATATAAAGATAAACTTAAAAAGTAAACTATACATATTAGGGGCTCTAATCGTAATTTTTTCAGCATTATTTTTAACTGTAGGAGTTAATTTTGATCACATAGATTATGCTATGAGCCAAAGGATACCTAAACTTATAGCAATTGTTATAACTGGGGGGTGTATAGCTTTTTCATCAATCATATTTCAAACTATAACAAATAATAATATACTAACGCCAAGTGTACTAGGATTAGACTCATTATATGTTTTAATTCAAACGGTAATAGTATTTTTATTAGGAGTGGAAAGCTCGTTTATAACTAACAAAAGTTCTAACTTTTTACTATCATCATCACTAATGATTTTAGCATCTTTTGTTCTTTACAAAAAACTGTTTGAAAGATCTAACAATAATGTTTTTTTCTTACTACTTGTTGGTATGATATTTGGAACCTTATTTAAAAGTATGTCTACATTTATGCAAGTAGTTATAGATCCAAATGAATATGCTGCACTTCAAAATAGTTTATATGCTAGTTTTAGTAATGTAAATACAGAAATCTTGATGATGTCAGTGATAATGATTATAGCTATTATACCATTTATATATGATGAACTTAAAATGTTAGATGTAATATCTTTGGGAAAAGATCATGCAATAAATTTAGGTGTAAATTATGATAAAGCTGTAAAAAAATTAATAATAGTTGTGGCTATGTTAGTTTCAATATCAACTGCTTTAGTTGGACCTATAACATTTTTAGGACTTTTGGTTGTAAATGTAGCAAAGCAGTTATTTAAAACATACAAGCACACATACTTGATAAGTGCATCAATTTTAATAAGTATATTAACTTTAGTAGTAGGTCAGTTTTTAGTGGAAAGAGTATTCACATTTACAACTACTATAAGTGTAATTATAAACTTTATAGGTGGATTATACTTTATATACTTGTTATTAAAGGAGAGTAAAAATCAATGATACAAGTAGAGAACTTAATAAAAAAATATTCAAATAAAAATGTTGTTGATAAAGTATCTATAAATATAGAAAAAGGCAAGATAACTTCATTTATAGGGCCAAATGGAGCTGGAAAGAGTACAGTTTTATCGATGATAACTAGGCTAATGAAAAAGGATAACGGAGAAGTTCTAATAGATGGCAAGAGATTAGAAGAGTGGGATAACAAAGAGTTGTCTAAAAAAATAGCTATATTAAAACAATCAAATAATATAAATTTAAAACTTACAATTAGAGAGCTAGTTAGCTTTGGAAGATATCCTCACAGCGAAGGCAGATTAACAAAAGAAGATGATAAATATATAGATGAAGCTATAGATTTTATGAAATTAAAAGATATTCAAAACAAATATTTAGATGAATTAAGTGGAGGTCAAAGACAAAGGGCCTACATAGCGATGGTAATAGCGCAAAACACTGAATATGTATTTCTAGATGAACCACTTAATAACTTAGATATGAAACATTCTGTTGAAATGATGAAAGTTCTTAGAAACTTATGTGATGAATTAGGAAAAACTGTTGTATTAGTTATGCATGACATAAATTACACATCCTGTTATTCTGACTATATAGTAGCATTGAAAGATGGTAAAATTGCTAATCACGGGAAAACACAAGATATAATCAATAAAGAAGTTTTAGAAGGTATATATGATATGGAATTTGATATTAGAGAAATAAACGGAGATAAGATTTGTGTTTATTTCTAAAAAAATTTAAATATTAACTGATAAAGATAATCATTATAAAAAAGGAGAAAAGAAAAATGAACAAAAAAGTGGCGTTAATATCAGGAATTGTTATAGTTGGTTTAATAGGAGGAACATTATTGTTTGGATCTAAGAAAAATGATAAAACTAGCGAACAAAACAATCATGTTATAAAAATTGAACATGCACTTGGAACAACAGAGGTAAAAGAAAACCCTAAAAAGGTAGTAGTATTTGACTATGCAGCATTAGATGCTATAAAAACTTTAGGAGTAGAAGGTGTAGTAGGAACGGCTCAAAGTTCATCTATGCCACCTTACTTAAGTCAATATGAATCTAGTGAATATGCAAATGTAGGAGGTCTTAAAGAACCAGATTTAGAAAAAATAAATGAACTTAAGCCAGACTTAATAATAATAAATGGAAGACAACATAGCTTCTATGATAAGCTAAGTGAAATAGCTCCAACGATATCTTTAGCTAAAGAAGATGGAAAATATATGGAATCTTTTACACATAACATGAAAGTATTAGGAGACATATTTAATAAAGAGGACCAAGTAGATTCAGAATTAAAGAAAATAAATGAAAAAATAGAAGATATAAATAAAGAAGTTACTAAAAACGGATACAAAGCAACAACATTAATGGTAAGTGATGGAAATTTAAGTGCTTTTGGATCTGATTCAAGATTTGGAATGATATATAATAATCTTGGATTTAAAAATACGGACAGTAATTTAAAATCTGCAGACCACGGTCAAGATATATCATTTGAGTATGTATCAAGTCAAGATGCTGACTACATGTTTGTTATAGATAAATCAGTTATAGCAAGTGATAAAAATCAAAAGCCAGCTAAAGAGATATTAAATAATGATTTAGTAAATAAAACTGATGCTGCTAAAAATGGAAACATAGTATACTTAGATACTCATTCTTGGTACTTAAGTGATGGTGGATTTATATCTACAAATACTATGTTAGATGAAGTAGATAAAGCGATAGATAATAAATAATATAAAAAAGTTGTATGTAAACTATGCAGTTTTCATACAACTTTTAAATTTCTATTAATATTACTTTTTATAATTACATATACTCAAATTGGGTATATAATAGTATAGACAAGGAGGGATGGTATGTTAAAAGAATTTATAAAATATTACAAGCCATATAAAAAATTATTCATACTTGATTTGATAGCTGCATTTGCTGTAGCTTTATGTGACCTAGTTTATCCGATGATAACTAGAAATATAATGAATGAAGTTGTACCAAATAAGGATTCAAGGATGTTAATTGTATTTGCAGTTACATTACTATTAATATTTATAGTAAAAGCAGGATTAAATTATTTTATGCAGTACTGGGGACACGTTGTAGGTGTTAGAATGCAAGCTGATATGAGAAGTTATGTATTTACTCATTTACAAAAGCTTCCTAATTCATATTTCAATGATAATAAATCTGGGGTTATAATGTCTAGAATTATAAATGACCTTATGGAAGTTTCAGAATTAGCACATCATGGACCGGAAGATTTGTTTGTGTCATTAGTTATGTTAATAGGTTCATTCTTAATATTATTAGGAATAAATGTACCTCTTACATTAATTATTTTTGCGATATTGCCATTTATAATTTTGTATGCTGTAACTCAAAGAAAAAGAATGTCAAAAGCATTTATGGACACGAGAGTTAAAACAGGAGATGTAAATGCGACATTAGAAAATAGTATAGCAGGTATGAGAGTTACTAAATCATTCTGTACAGAAAAAGAAGAGTTAGAAAAGTTTAATGAGTCTAATGATATATTTAGACATGCTAGAGAAGGCGCATACAAAGTTATGGCAGAGTACTTCTCAGGAATGTTCTTATTTATAGATATATTAAACTTAGTTGTTTTAATAGTGGCTGGATACTTTACTTATATGAACTATATAAACTTAGGGGATTTTGCAGCATATCTTCTTTATGTAAATTTATTTATACAACCAATTAGAAAATTAATAAACTTTACAGAGCAATACCAAAATGGTATGACAGGATTTGAAAGATTTTCAGAAATTATAAATGAAGAAACTGAAAAAGAAGCTAAAAATCCTATAGAACTTAAAGATGTTAAAGGAAATATAGAAATAGAAAATGTTTCATTTACTTATGAAGATGACAATGAAGTATTTAAGAACTTAAGCTTATCTGTAGAAGCTGGTAAGACTGTAGCATTAGTTGGCCCATCTGGTGGAGGGAAAACTACTTTATGTAATCTTATACCTAGATTCTTTGATTTTGAAGAAGGAGATATAAAAATTGATGGAATTAGTGTAAAAGATGTTAGCTTAAATTCATTAAGAACAAATATAGGTGTAGTAGCTCAAGATGTATTTTTATTTACAGGTACAATAAAAGAAAATATAATAATCGGAAAGTCAGGTGCAACTGACAAAGAAGTTATAGATGCATGTAAAAAAGCTAGAATACATGATTTTATAATGACACTTCCAAACGGATATGATACTTACGTAGGGGAAAGAGGAATTAAGCTTTCAGGTGGTCAAAAGCAAAGAATATCTATAGCTAGAATATTCCTTAAAAATCCACCTATAATGATATTAGATGAAGCTACATCAGCTCTTGATAATGTAACAGAACAAGAAATACAAAAATCTTTAGAGGAATTAGGAAAAGATAGAACGAATTTAGTTGTAGCTCATAGGTTATCAACTATACAAAGTGCAGATGAAATAATAGTCTTAACTCAAAATGGAATAGAAGAAAGAGGAACTCACAAAGAATTAATTGAAAAAGGTGGAGTATACTCAAAACTTCATAGAAAATAAAAACACTTAAGCATAAGGTAAATATAATTTATCTTATGCTTTTTTGCGTTTAGAGAATGTGAAATTTTATGAATAGATTAACATCTAAAAACATATATGCATATAAAAGAGTATTAATTATTTTAAGGAGGGAAGTATTAATGAAAGATTCTATATATCCTCAAATGAAAATAATAGAAACTGATAAATATATATTAAGACCTATATGTGTAGAAGATGCAATAAGTATGTTTGAGTATTACAGCCAGGATAAAGTAGTTAAATATTTACCTATAAAAACTCATAAATCAATAGTTGAGACAAAAAGATTTATAAGGAATTACTTTATAAATAGTTATAAAAAAGGAAATGTAAATCACTGGGCTATAATAGATAAAAAGAATAATAAATTGATTGGAAATATAGGTCTTAACAATGTGTCTAATAAAGATAAAGAGGCTGAAATTGGTATATGTATAAACCCTATTTACTGGGGAAATGATATAGCAACAGATTTGACTAAGTATTCTTTAATGTATGGATTTAAGGTTTTAAATTTAGAAAAGATAACCGCGACTACATATGAAGAAAATCCTAGAACTAGAAAATCTTTAGAAAGCTTAGGTTTTAAATATGTAAAAACTTATGATAAAAAGATGAAAATTTCAAATTCCATGAAAATGGTAAAATGTGATAAGTACGAATTGTATAGGAAGAATTATATACTATCCAGATATATAGATTAATTAAATTTAAAAATAGACATAAAAAAAGTATGAATTTAATTCATACTTTTTTTAAGGGCATTTTAATAATTAAAATATAAACGGGGATTTATATTAATCATTTAATTACAATAAATATTCTGAATATTATTATAGTTTAAAAAATAAAAAATGTAAATATAATTTTAAAAAAAATTATATTTAATATTGAGAAAACTTGTCTATAATACAATATGAATTGGAAAAGTATGGTCATTCATATGGAATTCACATTTATACTATAAAATATAGTTGAAGATAAATTTTAGGAGGTACATAAAAAAATATGGATAAAGAAAAAAAACATATAAGTAAAAAAGTATGGATAATTACAGGCGTTTTAGCAGTTGGCATAGGGATAGCAGGATTTTATCTTGGAAAAGAAAAAGGAAGAGATTTACCGGCAACTAGTAGGCATTATAGCGAAAATAAAGTTATAGCAACTATTGGAGACACAAAGATAAAGGAAAAAGAATTGAAAAATGTAATGGAACCTTTATTTTATATGAATGGAAAGACTAAAATGACTGATGAAGAAATAGATTATTATGAACAAAATATGATAGACCACATAGTGACGACAGAAACACTGTATAAAGATGCAGTTAAAAATAAATTTAAGTTAGACAAAAAAACAATTGATGCTCAGTACAGTAACTATATGGCTACTATATCTAAAACATTTGGTTTGGATGAAGAAGCTTATTTAAAACAATTCGGAATAACTAAAGATGAAATGAGAAAGTCTATAGAAAAAGAAGCCGTAGCTGCTAAATATATAGAAGAAAAAAGCCAGGTAACAGATAAACAGGTTGAAGATTACTACAACAAAAACAAAAAAGATTTTAACCAGATAAGTGCATCTCATATATTAATAAATAATACTGATGAAAATGGAAAAAAACTAGATGATGCTAAGTTAAAAGAAAATAAAAAGTTAGCTGAAGATATATTAAAACAAGCTTTAGAGGGAGGCGATTTTGCTCAATTAGCTAAGAAGTACTCTGAAGATGGAAGTGCTCAAAGTGGAGGTGACTTAGGTTACTTTGGAAAAGGTGATATGGTAGCTGAATTTGAAAAAGCTGCATTTACTTTAAATAATGGGGAAATATATCCGAAGATTGTTGAAACTCAATATGGATACCACATAATAAAGAAAACTGGAGAAAAAGAAATGTCTTTTGACGATGTTAAAGAAAATCTTAAAGAGCAACTAGTAGTAGAGAAACAAAACTCTTTAATTGATAAGTTAACAAAAGAATATAAAGTAGATGTTAAAAAATAAAATTTATTAAAAATGTATCTTCCTATATGACTATGATTTATAAATGTGATAAAATTATAGTAAGCATATACGGGGGGGCGATTTTAAATGATAAAAAGACCACAGGAACTAACTGAAAAAAAAGTTAAAAACCTAAGGGATGGTAGAGGAACTACTACTATGTATCATTTGATTGAAGGAAAAGAATTAAAAAATAAGGCTAAGTTAATTTCAAGATTAGTTTTAGCACCAGGTTCATCTATAGGAGTTCATGATCATACAGATGATTTTGAAGTATATTATATAATTAAAGGTGAAGGTAGAGTGTTAGATGATGGATTTATGCAGCCAATTGGATCTGGAGATGTTGTTTACACAGCAGATGGAGAGTCACATTATCTAGAAAATACTGGTGATGAAGAATTAGAATTAATAGCAATAGTTATAAATGATTAAAAAAGATGGGATAACCCATCTTTTTTTTATGTTTTAAAAATATATTTATTAAGAATTATTGAGATTATTAGAAATTTAGTTATATAAATTAAATATGTTTTGAACATAAAAATTTTAACATATTTTAAATATTAAATGTTAGAAAACTGATTTTTTGTTGTATATATAATTTGTAAAGAAAAATGTGAAAATAACCAAAAATGGTTTTTTTTCGCATACAATAAAAAATAATAGGAAAAGTTACAGGATTTTAACTATTTATGTTTAATATACAATTAAACTGTCGTATATAAAACGTAAGTATAAAATCAACTTAAAACAGGGGGGATATTTATTGAATAAAAAAATAGCAATAGCTACGCTTGCATTCATGCCATTGACAGCTACAAATGTATTTGCATCTGGGCAGGAAGGTATTGTAACAGCTCCATCATTAAATGTAAGAAGTGAACCTTCAACAGGAAGTTCTTTTCTTTTTTCTATTAAGCAAAATGAAAAAGTAACTATATTAGAAAGCCAAGATGGATGGTATAAAATAAAAGCAGGAAATGGAAATTCTGGCTGGGCTTCTAGTGAGTATATAAAAACAGACCTTAATCAAAATAACCAATCAGAATCCAAAAGAACAGTTACAGCAGATGTGCTTAATATGAGAAGCGGAGCATCTACAAGCTATAGAACAATAGCTAAAATAAAAAAAGGAACAGAAGTCGAATTAATATCAGAGAGTAATGGCTGGTCAAAGATTAAGTATGAGGGAAGAATCGGATATGCATCAAGTGAGTTTCTATCAAATGAGAATAATATAAAACCAAGTGAAAAACCAAGTACTAATCAAAATACAGATGCAAATTCTAATAATAATACAAATGAAACTAAAACAATAGGAAAAACAAAAGTAGTAACAGCAACATCATTAAATGTGAGAAGTGGGCCATCAACAAGTAATGGTGTAATAGGGTCATTAAAACAAAATGATAAAGTAGAAGTAATATCAGAAAGTAATGGCTGGTCGAAAGTTAAGTTCAGCGTAAAAGAAGGATATGTATCAAGTGCATATTTAAAAGACTCTAATGGTGGAAATACTGGAGGAAGTGAAAATCCAAATCCAACACCAGGAAAAACAAAAGTAGTAACAGCAACATCACTAAATGTGAGAAGTGGACCATCAACAAGTAACAGTGTAATAGGATCATTAAAACAAAATGATAAAGTAGAAGTAATATCAGAAAGTAATGGCTGGTCGAAAGTTAAGTTCAGCGGAAAAGAAGGATATGTATCAAGTACATATTTAAAAGATGCTGATGGTGGAAATACTGGTGGAGGAAGTGAAACTCCAAATCCAACACCAGGAAAAACAAAAGTAGTAACAGCAACATCACTAAATGTGAGAAGTGGACCATCAACAAGTAATAGTGTAATAGCATCATTAAAACAAAATGATAAAGTAGAAGTAATATCAGAAAGTAATGGCTGGTCGAAAGTTAAGTTCAGCGTAAAAGAAGGATATGTATCAAGTACATATTTAAAAGACGCTGATGGTGGAAATACTGGTGGAGGAAGTGAAACTCCGAGTACGGCTAACACTAAAACGGTTTTAGCAACATCATTAAATGTGAGAAGTGGACCATCAACAAGTAATAGTGTAATAGGATCATTAAAACAAAATGATAAAGTAGAAGTAATATCAGAAAGTAATGGCTGGTCGAAAGTTAAGTTCAGCGGAAAAGAAGGATATGTATCAAGTATATACTTAAAAGATTCTGATAGTGGAAATACTGGTGGAGGAAGTGAAACTCCAAACCCAAGTAATAATAAAATAGTGACAGCAACATCACTAAATGTAAGAAGTGGACCAGCGACAAGCAACAGTGTAATAGGATCTCTAAGACAAAATGAAGTAGTAGAGGTAATATCAGAAAGTAATGGCTGGTCGAAAATTAAATTCAATGGAAAAGAAGGTTACGTATCAAGTGACTACTTAAAAGACTATAGTGGAGGAAGCACAGGTGGAGGAGGTAGCTCTGAGGTTGTAGATGGAGCGACAGTTAATAATACACCTGTAAGCTATACTTTAACACAACATATTAACCAACAAGTTACGAAAGGTAATGGAAATATGATCGCATCACGTGGGTTTGTACAAGCTAGTAGATCTGATATAGAACACTATATAAACCCAAGTAACTTTACAGGTAGTAAGAGTAGTATGTTACAATTTTTAAGATTAGATAGCTATAAAGGTGGAATAACTGCAAGTGAATTAAATGGATACTTAAATAGTTTAAGTCCTACATCAGGAGGCTCTAATGTTTTCTATAATCAAGGACAAGCATTTATAAATGCTGCGCAAAAACATAATATAGATTTAGTATACTTAGTAGGACATTCTATGCTAGAAACGGGTTATGGAAGATCTACTCTTGCACAAGGACAAGTTTTAACATCTTATCAAGGGAAACCACTACCTCAGCCTGTAAAAGTTTATAACTTCTTTGGAATTGGAGCATTTGATGGAACTGCAAATCTTTCGGGGGCTGAAGCTGCATATAAAAATGGATGGACAACAGTTGAAAAAACTATAGATGGTTCAGCTAAGTGGTTATCTTCAAATTATATACATAGTAGTAAATACGGACAAAATACTTTATATAAAATGAGATGGAGCTATGAAAATTTATGGCATCAATATGCCACAGATGTAAACTGGGCAAATGCTATATCAGGAGTAATGAATAAATTGGTAGGAATGTATGATACAACTAGCAATTTAGTTTATGAAGTTCCAGTTCATAAAAAATAAAAAATGAGGGTGATACCCTCATTTTTTTTATACAACTCTTTTATACTTTAAAAAAACATCTATGTTGTTTTCGCTAATAATATTTTTTATATTGCCAAAATTATAAGTAGCTAATGCATACTCTCTCATACTATCAAAAATAAACTCTTCATTTTTATCCTCAAAGTCTATAAGTCTATGCGCTATAGACCAAGCTATAGACTCTCTATTTATAAGATTTTTCTTTAGATTTATAACACATTCCTCTAAATCAACCGGCAAGCTTTTTTTATGAAGATTTTCTATGTCTATATCTATATCATATTCAACAAGTTTATTTATAAAGATTTTGATTAATTGACTGTATTCAGCCCTGCTAGCATCTATGCTTGAATCCAGTATATGGCCAATCTCATGATATATAACAAATTTAGCTATAGAAAAAATGTTTTTACTAGATATGTTTAAAAAAATATTTTTAGAATGTAAGAATGAAAAAAAGTTATAACAAAAAGATATAAATCCTTGCTTTGAAACTAGTATAAGTCTTAACCTAGGCAGGGTACATATAGGTATGAATCTTTTTTTAAAATAAAGCATATATAATTTTTTATTAACATTTACACTTTTTACAATTTCTTTTATTATTTTTTTTTCGCCTAAATCTTCATAAGAAAGTAAAATTTTATTTATTAAAACGCTATCAACGTTATCCATGAAATCACCACCTTAAATGTGTCATCTAACTTACTTACTAATATATTATTAAAAAATATATATTTTGTAGCTAATCCTAATAAAAAAAGTAGTATATATGATATAATGATTTGATGGAGAGGAGGGAACTTCTTATGGAAAATATTAAAGATTATTTAGAAAAACTTGAAATAGAAAATAATATTTTAAACAAACAATTAGCAGATGTATATGTAACAAAAGTAATATACTTTAAGGAAGAAAAAATAATATATATATATTTATCTTCAAAAAATATAATCAGTTATATATACACAGACATGCTAAGAGAAGAAATTAAGGAAAAGCTTGACTACTTTAGTGATGTGAAAATTAAAGTAAGATATGTTAAATTAGAAAAACAGAAAACAAAAGATATCATAAAAAAATATTGGTCAAATATACTACATATATTAATTAATTTATGTCCATCACTAAGTGGTTGGGTGAAAAAAGTTGAGTATATGTGTATAGATGATACGTTAAAAATAAAGTTACCATCAGATTTATTTTATAGGAGACTTACAAATCAAAATGCTATACAGGTTTTAAAAAATGTATTAGCAGAAGAGGCTGGAATCGAAATAGATATAGTTTTTGAAAAATCTGTTAATCGAGGTCCTGATGTAGAAAAGTTAATTATGAAAAATGATAATTTAGTTGAACAAATGGTAAAAGAAAGAATAGCAGAATCATTAGAATTAGATGATGAAAATGAAGCTGAAATTGAAGGAAATGAAGCTATAGTAGCTTTATCAAAAGAAGAATATATTTATGGAGAAAATGTAAATGCTCCAGTTGAAAAAATAAATAGATTAAACCCTAACTCAGGAACTGTGTGTGTAATAGGTGAAGTTTTTGATGTTGAATTAAAAGAGTTAAGAAATGGTAAAGTTCTTTTAATAGCAGCAGTAACAGATTATACAAGTTCAATAAGTTGTAAACTGTTCTTAAATGATATGAATAAAGATAAAGTTATAGATTCAGTAACTAAAGGTGCTTACCTAAAAATAAAAGGTGACGCACTTTATGATAACTATCAGAGAGAACTAACGATGACAATAAGTGGGATAAAACAAGAAGTTAAAGAAGAACGTATAGATAAGTCAGACGTTAAAAGAGTTGAGCTTCATGCACATACTCAAATGTCATCAATGGATGCTATATGTCCAACAAAAAAATTAGTTGAGAGAGCTGCAAAATGGGGGCATCCTGCAATAGCAATAACAGATCATGGAGTGGTACAAGCATTTCCAGAGGCTATGGACGCGGCTAAAAAACATGGGATAAAGGCTATTTATGGTGTTGAAGGATATTTAGCAGAAGATGAAGTTCCTATAATAAAAGATCCAAATGATAAAGAGCTATCTCAAAGTTTTGTAGTATTTGATATAGAAACCACTGGATTTTCTAATACAAATGATAAGATAACGGAGATTGGTGCTGTTAAAATAGAAAACTTTAAAGTTGTAGATAGATTTAGTGAGTTGGTAAATCCTGAAACGGACATATCGTATAAAATACAGGAATTAACAGGAATTACTAATGATTTAGTAGCAGATAAACCAACGATAGAGGATATACTACCTAAGTTTTTAGAATTTATAGGTGACGATGTTTTAGTTGCGCACAATGCGGATTTTGATATGGGATTTATATCTCAAAAAAGCAGAGAACAAGGTCTAGAGTTTAAAAATAAGAGTGTGGATACGTTGACTTTAGCTAGGGTTTTATTACCACAATTAAAAAGACATAGATTGAACCTTATTGCTAAAGCATTAGGAATACCTCTTTTGAATCACCATAGAGCAGTAGACGATGCAGAGGCTACAGCCCATATATTTATAAAGTTTTTAGAAATGCTTAAAAAAGAAGGTGTTGAAAAGTTAAGTGATGTAAATGAAAAACTTGGAGGCCTTGACTATACAAAGATTGCAACAAATCATATAACTTTACTTGCTAAAAATTACACTGGCTTAAAAAACTTATATAAGATTGTATCGGATGCCCATGTAAATCATTTTTACAGAGCTCCTAGGATATTAAGGAGTGTATTAGAAAAGCATAAAGAAGGTCTAATAATAGGGTCTGCATGTGAAGCAGGACAAGTATTCGCCGCTGTTAAGAAAAATTTACCAGACGAAGAAATAGAAAAGATAATAGATCTATATGACTATATAGAAGTTATGCCAATTGATAATAATAGGTTCATGATTGAAAAAGGTGAAGTTAAAGACGAAGAAGAATTAAAGGAGTTAAACAGAAAATTAATCAATGTAGCTAAGAAGTTTAATAAAATACCAGTAGCTACAGGAGATGTACACTTCTTAGATAAGCATGAAGCTGTTCTTAGAAAAGTTTTGAAAAATTCTCAAGGATTTAAAGTGGATGAGGAAGAAACATATCTTCATTTTAGGACTACAGATGAGATGCTAGAAGAATTCAGCTATTTAGATCCAGTAGAAGCATATGAAGTAGTTGTAGCAAATACTAATAAAATAGCAGATATGATTGAGGATATAAAACCAATCCCGGATGATACATATCCACCTGTAATAGAAGGCTCTGATGTAGAACTTAGGGAAATGTGCTATGAAAAGGCAAAAAGAATTTATGGAGATCCTATGCCAAAAGTAGTTGAAGCAAGATTAGATAGAGAATTAAACTCTATAATTGGAAATGGGTACGCGGTTATGTACATCATTTCTCAAAAACTTGTTACTAAGTCGTTAAGAGATGGATATCTAGTTGGATCTAGGGGATCGGTTGGGTCATCTTTTGCGGCTACTATGAGTGATATAACAGAAGTTAATCCATTACCTGCTCACTATATATGCGAAAATGAAGAATGCAAATATTCTTATTTTTATGAAATAGGAGAGTGGGGATCAGGAGCAGACTTGCCAGATAAAGATTGTCCAAAGTGTGGAAGACCTCTAAAAAAAGATGGTCATGATATACCATTTGAAGTTTTCTTAGGATTTGAAGGAGATAAAGAACCGGATATAGACTTAAACTTCTCTGGTGATTATCAGCCAATAATTCATAAATATACAGAAGAATTATTTGGTGAAGGATATGTTTATAGAGCTGGAACTATAGGTACAGTAGCAGAAAAAACAGCATTTGGATATGCTAAAAAATATATAGAGGAAAATAATATAAATACTACTTCAGCAGAAGCATTAAGGTTAGCAAATGGATGTACAGGAGTAAAAAGAACATCAGGGCAACATCCTGGTGGAGTTATGGTTGTTCCTCATTATAAAGATGTTTATGATTTTACGCCTATACAATATCCTGCAAATGATACTTCATGTGGAGTAATAACTACTCACTTTGACTATCATTCTATAAGTGGTAGAATACTTAAACTAGACATACTAGGGCACGATGTGCCGACCATAATAAGAATGCTTGAAGATATAACCGGGATAGATGCCACAACAATACCATTAGATGATAAAGAAACTATGTCATTATTTACATCAACAGATGCATTAGGAGTAACACCAGAAGAAATAAATTGTCCAATAGGTTCACTAGCAATACCAGAGTTTGGAACTAAGTTCGTTAGACAAATGCTACTTGATACTAAGCCGACTACATTTGCAGAGCTTGTTCGTATATCTGGTCTTTCTCATGGTACTGACGTTTGGCTAAATAATGCTCAAGAGTTAGTTCAAAAGGAAATAGTAGGTCTTAAGGATGTTATATCTACTCGTGACGATATAATGAACTACCTTATATTTAAAGGATTACCTCCCAAAATGGCTTTTACAATAATGGAAAGTGTTAGAAAAGGTAGAGGGTTAAAACCTGAGCATATAGAAGAAATGGAGAAAAATGATGTCCCAGAGTGGTATATATGGTCATGCCAACAAATTAAATACATGTTCCCTAAAGCGCATGCTGTTGCATATGTAATGATGTCATTTAGACTTGCATATTGCAAGGTTCATTATCCAGAAGCTTTTTATGCAACTTATTTTACAACTAAGGCAGAAGATTTTGACGCAGATTTAATTGTAAAAGGATTAGGGGCGATAAAATCAAAGATAAGAGAAATTGAAGAATTAGGAAATGAAGCAACTACTAAAGAAAAAAATATGCTAATAGTTTTAGAAGTTGCTCTTGAAATGTATGCAAGAGGTATAAAGATAATACCAGTTGATATATATAAATCGAATGCTAAAAATTTCCAAGTTGTAGGTGAAAAAACTTTATTGCCACCTATGATAGCTCTACAAGGGGTGGGAGAGAATGCAGCAATAAATATTCAAAATGAAAGGGATAATGGAGAATTTATATCTAAAGAAGATCTTAGAAAGAGAACTAAAATTTCAAAAACTGTAATTGAAACTTTAACAAATCATGGATCTTTAGAAAATATGAGTGATAAGAATCAATTATCATTATTCTAATAAATAGGATTATAACTTATGTAAACTTGTGAGTTATAATCCTATTTGTACATATGATGACTTTGAGTATATAATTAAAATGAATATAAAAAAGGGGGAATTATTATGAATACAAACTTAATTTCGTTGATTATAGGAATTTGTGACGTTTTAATAATTTTTATTTGCTTAAAAATATCGAAAAAAATATTTCCGGGGAAAAATAAGGAATTTAATGAAAGTAAAAGTAGGTTTTTATTAAAAAAAAGTATGGTGAGTTGTATATGCATGATTTTAGGATTTGTTTTAGTTAAAAGTGTTATAATATCAAATTGGATTTTATATTTACATATAGTTCCATCAAAAAATATTTTCAATACATATATGCAAAATGCTACTATCATAAATACGATAGTAATTAGTATTCAAGTTATTATAATAGGTCCTATAATTGAAGAATTAATCTTTAGAAAAATTTTACTTGGAAAGCTATTAGAAAAATTTAGTAATAGACCTATCAAAGCTATAGTATATTCAGCTTTGATATTTGGAATTGTGCACTTAAATGTTATACAAGGTGTAGCTGCATTTGGAGGCGGAATAATATTAGGTTTAATCTATTATTATACTAAGTCAATTAAAGCAACTATGTTTGCTCATATATTAAATAATTTTTTAATTATAATACCAAATCCAATAGGGTTATGGATGAATTTAATATATTTAATAGTAGGATTTTATCTAATTAAAAAAGGAAATAATAAACTGAAATTATGCACATGCTAAGTGTCGAAAAAAATCGAAAGAAAAAGCGAAAAAATTAATAAAAAAGGTTAACAAAATTTAAAAAACATAATATAATAATAATGTAAGAAATGAGGCGACATAGCCAAGTGGTAAGGCAGTGGACTGCAACTCCTTGATCCCCAGTTCGAATCTGGGTGTCGCCTCCAAAATAAAATGGGAATATAGCTCAGTTGGTAGAGCAATTGACTGTTAATCAATGGGTCACAGGTTCGAGTCCTGTTATTCCCGCCATATACGCTAGTGTGGCTCAACGGTAGAGCAGCTGACTTGTAATCAGCAGGTTGTAGGTTCGATTCCTATCACTAGCTCCAATTATAGACAAGCTAATAATAGCTTGTTTTTTTTGTTAAAAAAGTAGAAAAGAATTTGAATTTATTGTATACTAAGTATTAGTACCAAGTGATAAAATGGGAGGAATTAATGAAGAAGTCAATTTTAGTAGTGGTTTTAATCAGTTTAGTTTTATTAATAGGATCTTGTGTAGTAGGGTATTTAGTGTATGATGGATCTGTTGGATCTAGTCAAAAAATAAAAAATGAAGATATAGTAGAAGTTTTTTCACATAGAGAAGGGAAGCCTTTAGATAAGTTAAAAAAATATAAGTATGAAGATGTTTTTATAAACTCACCTGAAAATGGATACAAAATAGAAGGTAAATTTATAAAGTCAAATATACCTACCGATAAAAGCATAATCTTAGTTCATGGAATTGAAAGTAATTATTATGAATATCTAGAAAAAGCATATGAATATTTAGAACATGGTTATAATGTAATGCTATATAACCAAAGACATACAGGCCATACTGGTGGAAATAATTATACATTTGGACTTTATGAAAGATATGATTTAGAAAATGTAGCCAAGTTTGTAAAGAAAAAATATCCAAATGGATTATTAGGAGCTCATGGACATTCGATGGGAGCTGCAACGGTTGTTATGCATTCAGAAATTAATGAAAAAAATAAGTATGTAGATTTTTATATAGCAGATTCTCCTTATCATGAGATGCAAGATGCGATAAGATTAGGAATTGAAGATAAAGATATACCGCTATTACCTGTTGGGTATGCTAAGTTTATGGGGAATATATACACAAAGGTTAAATCTGGATTTAGCTATGAAGATGTAAAGCCATATAAAGCTGTTCAGCATATTACAACTCCTATGTTTTTAATACATGGAAAAGAGGATAAAGTATGTTCTCCAAATAGTAGCAAAATAATTTATGACAATATACCTCATAACAAGAAAGAGTTATGGTTAATTGATGGAGTTCAACATGTTAATGGATATGATATATTAGGAAAAGAATATTTTGATAGGATATATAAATTTATTGATAATAAAGTTCAAAAAAATTAAATTTTAAGGTATTAAAAATAGGATAAAACATTGAATAATACTAGAAAGTTTGCAAATAAAAACAATGTATGGTATTATAGTATATAAAATAGTATAAAATGTAAAAACTAAGAGTGAGACGGAAAGTTCTCACTCTTTTATTTATAGTACTTATAGACTATAAAATAACAACTGAATAGGAGGTAAGTCGAATGAAAAAAAGTACAGAAGCAATGATAGAAGAATTAGTACTTCCAATAACTAATGAAAATAACATCGAAATCGTTGATGTTGAATATGTTAAAGAAGCAGGCGAATATTACTTAAGAATATTTATAGATAAAGATGGGGGTGTATCTTTAAACGACTGTGAAGTTGTAACTAGAGCTATAAACCCTATATTAGATGAAAAAGATCCAATAAAAGAAAACTACTTCTTAGAAGTATCTTCACCAGGACTTGATAGACCACTTAAAAAAGAAAAAGACTTTGTAAGATATGCTGGTAGAGATGTAGAAGTTAAATTATATAAACCTATAAATGGATTAAAACATTTTGAAGCGGAATTAGTTGAACTAGCTGAAAATAAAGTAGTTAAATTAATAGTAGACGGTGAAGAGATGGAATTTGATAAAAAAGATATAGCACTTATAAGACTTGCTGTAAAATTCTAATTAAAACTTAATATCGAAAAATAGGAGGATAAAGAAATGAACCACGAGTTTGTAGACGCATTAGAAGAATTAGAAAAAGATAGAGGAATAGATAAAGAAATACTTATAGATACTATAGAACAAGCATTATTAACTGCTTATAAAAAGAACTTTGGATCGGCTCAAAATGTTAGAGTATATTTTGATAGAGAAAAAGGAGATGTAAAGGTTTACTCTCAAAGAATAGTTGTTGACTCAGAAGATATATATGATACTTTCTTAGAAATTGAAATAGATGAGGCTAGAGAAATAAGCCCTAACTATGAAATTGGTGATATAATAGAAAATGAGATAACTACTACAGAATTCGGAAGAATAGCAGCTCAAACTGCAAAGCAAGTAGTTGTTCAAAGAATAAGAGAAGCTGAAAGAGATATAGTTTATAATGAGTTTATAGACAAACAAGATGAAATAGTTACTGGAGAGGTTGCTAGAGTAAACAAAAACATAGTGCATGTAAATCTTGGAAGAATAGAAGCTATAATGACTCAAGCAGAGCAAATACCAGGAGAGCATTATCAAGCAGGACAAAAAATAAAGGTTTATATATTAGAAGTGAAGAAAACTAATAAAGGACCTCAAATAAGTGTTTCAAGAAGTCATCCAGGTTTAGTTAAAAGACTATTTGAAATGGAAGTTCCAGAAATATTTGAAGGATCTGTTCAAGTTAAAAGCATTGCAAGAGAAGCTGGATCTAGAACTAAAATGGCAGTTAGCTCAGTAGATGAAAATATAGATCCAATAGGAGCATGTGTTGGACCTAAAGGATCAAGAGTTAAAAATATAGTTGATGAACTAGGTGATGAAAAGATAGATATAATCAAGTACAGTGAAAACCCAGTTGAATTTATATCAGCAGCTCTAAGCCCATCAAAAGTTATGTCTGTAGATGTAAATGAAGAAGAAAAGAGTGCTTTAGTTATAGTTCCAGATTATCAATTATCACTTGCTATAGGTAAAGAAGGTCAAAATGCTAGACTTGCAGCTAAGTTAACTAACTGGAAAATCGATATAAAAAGTGAAACTCAAGCAGCTAAAGAAGCAGCAAATCAAGATGAACTAGATGCTTAGATATAAGGAGTGATACATTTGCAAAAGGTAAAAAAAGTTCCTCAGAGAAAGTGTATAGCTTGTCAAGATAGAGACAATAAAAAAGAGTTAATAAGAATTGTTAAAAATAAAGAAGGACATATATTTTTAGATAAAACAGGAAAAGCAAACGGTAGAGGTGCATATATTTGTAACTGTAGCGAATGTTTAAAAAAAGCTATTAAAAGCAATGCCCTAAGTAGAGCTTTCAAAATGGAAATTCCTGAAGAAGTGTATGAATCACTAATTAAGGAGATTGAAGATAATGAATAATAATGAAGCAAAAATTTATTCTTTTCTAGGTCTCGCACAGCGCGCAGGTAAACTAGTATCGGGTGATGATTCAACTATGCTTGAAATTAAAAAAAATAGGGTAAAACTAGTTATAGTAGCAGATGATGCTTCGAATAACACGAAAAAGTTATTTAAAGATAAAACATCTTTTAGAAATATAAACTGTGTTACATATTCAACTAAATTGCAATTAGGGTTAGCTATAGGAAAAGCTCCTAGAGCAGTTGTTGGAATTAAGGACGCAAGTTTTGCAAATAAGGTTTTAGAACTTATTGAAAATACAAAAATATAATAGGGGGTGGTCTTGTGTCAACAAGAGTATACCAATTAGCAGAAAATTTAGGAATTACTAGTGAAGAACTTATAGCTAAACTAGGAGAATTAGATATAAACGTAAATGATAAGAATGATGAGTTAAGTCAAGAAGATGCAGATATGGCTATGGAATTATTAGAAGAAGCTAAAGGAAGTGGACTTCCAACAGTATCTGTGGAAGGTAGTTTAACTGTTCAAGAATTAGCTAACAGTTTAGAAAAACCAGTTACAGAAATAATAATGAAGCTTATGAAAATGGGAACTATGGCAACAATAAACCAAGAGTTAAATTTTGAAATAGCTTCTTTAGTAGCTAAAGACTATGGATTTGAATTAGTAGAAAAAGATACATCAGAACAAGAAGCAGCAGAAATAGACGCATTAATGGAAATAGAAGAAGATAAAGAAGAAGATTTAGTAAAGAGATCTCCTATCGTTACAGTTATGGGACATGTTGACCACGGTAAAACATCTTTATTAGATGCTATAAGATCAACAAGTGTAACAAACAAAGAAGCGGGTGGAATAACTCAACATATAGGGGCATCTGAAGTTACTATAAATGGAGAAAAAATAGTATTCTTAGATACACCAGGACATGAGGCTTTCACATCTATGAGAGCTAGAGGAGCACAAGTAACAGATATGGCTATATTAGTTGTTGCTGCAGATGATGGTATAATGCCTCAAACAATAGAAGCTATAAACCATGCTAAAGCAGCAGAGGTACCAATAATAGTTGCTATAAACAAAATAGATAAGCCAGATGCTAATATAGACAGAGTTAAACAAGAATTAGCAGATCAAGGATTATTAGTTGAAGACTGGGGTGGAGATGTTATATCAGTTCCTGTATCAGCTAGACAACAAACTAATATAGACACATTACTTGAAATGATATTATTAGTTGCAGAGATGGAAGAATTAAAAGCTAATCCAAACAAAAGAGCAGTAGGAACAGTTATAGAAGCTCAACTTGATAAAGGAAGAGGACCTGTTGCAACTGTACTTGTTCAAGGGGGAACTTTAAAAGTTGGAGATCCTATAGTTGCAGGTACTGCTTGTGGAAAAGTTAGAGCAATGATAAACGATAAAGGTAGAAGAGTTAAAGTTGCTGGACCAGCTACTGCAGTTGAAATATTAGGATTATCAGAAGTTCCACAAGGTGGAGATCAATTTGTTGCAGTTGCTACTGAAAAAATAGCAAGAAACGTAGCTGAAAAGAGACAACATATAGCAAGAGAAGAAATGCTAAAATCTAATCAAAGAATAAGCCTTGATGAATTCTTTAGCCAAATGTCAGATGCTGAAGTTAAAGATTTAAACGTAGTTGTTAAAGCTGACGTTCAAGGATCTGTTCAAGCTGTTAAGCAATCATTAGAAAAATTATCTACAGAAGAAGTTGCTGTTAGAGTTATACACTGTGGTGTTGGAGCAATAACTGAGTCTGACGTTATGCTAGCTAGAGCATCTAATGCTATAATAATAGGATTTAGCGTAAGACCAGTAGCTACAGCTGAAGTAATGGCTAAAAAAGAAGAAGTAGATATAAGAACATACACAATAATATACAAGGCTATAGAAGATGTACAAGCTGCTATGACAGGTATGTTAGATCCTGAGTATGTAGATGAAGAAACAGGTAAAGCAGAAGTAAGAAATACATTTAAAATATCTGGAGTTGGTACAGTAGCAGGATCTTATGTATTAAGTGGTAAGATATTTAGAAATGGTAAAGTAAGAATTGTTAGAGATGGAATAATAATCCATGAAGGTGAAATAGCAGCATTAAAGAGATTTAAAGATGATGCAAAAGAAGTAAATCATGGGTATGAGTGTGGTATAACATTTACTAACTTCAATGATATAAAAGAAGGCGACATAGTAGAAGCTTATATAACTAAAGAAGTAGAAAGAAAACTAAAATAGTAAGTAAAAGAGGTCGATATTATGGCATCATATAGCAGAACGCAAAGAATAGGCGAAGAAATAAGAAAAGTTGTAAGTACAATGCTTATAAGTGGAATAAAAGACTATAGAATAAATTCTCTTATAAGTGTTACCGATGTTGAGGTAACTAGTGATTTAAGTTATGCTTATGTTTATGTAAGTATATTAGGTGGAAATAAAGAATCAAGCATGGCAGGTCTAAAGAGTGCTTGTGGATATATAAGAAAAGAAGTAGGAAAAAATGTAAAACTTAGACATACTCCAGAAATTATCTTTAAGATTGATGATTCTATTGAAAAGGGAATGTATATGGAAAGTCTTATAAAGAAAGTAAATGAAGACAACAGCAAAAACAAAAAAGATTTTTCAGATGATTCTCAAGGAGAATAATTAATGAAAAAAAATGTGAAAAATATTATAAATGCTATACAAGAGGGTAACAATTTTATTGTTACCTCTCATTATAGCCCAGATGGGGACAACATAGGATCAACATTATCTATGTACTATGTTTTAAAAAAATTAGGAAAAAATGTATTGTATGTACTTGATGATAGTATACCTGTTAATTTAAGATTTTTAGTTGAAAATGTAAACATACTAAAATCAGAAGAAACAGATGTTAATTTAAGCGATTACACTTTAATATCTCTTGATTGTGGAGATATTAATAGAATTTGTGTAAGTGACAAAATAAAAACATCTGTTAGTAAATTAATATGCATAGATCATCATGCAAGTAATGATAATTTCGGAGATTTAAATTATATAAATCCAAATGAATCATCTACATGTGAATTAGTCTACAATTTACTTAAAGAGTATTCTGATACTATTAATGATCAATTAATAGATGAGAATATAGCTACATATCTGTATACAGGACTTTTAACTGATACAGGTAATTTTTCTTACTCAAATACTAATCCAAGCAGTTATTTAATGGCATATGATCTAGTTACTATAGGAGCTAAAAAGGATCTTATAATTCAAAAAATATTCCAAAGTAATACATATAATTATTATAAATTACTAGGAGAAGCATTGGACACATTAGATATTGTAGATGGTAAAATAGCTAGTATGATGTTAACTACAGATATGCTAAATAGAAATGATATTTCATTTAATGACGCAGATGGAGTTACATCGTATACTAGAGATATAGATGGAGTAGAAGTAGGACTTTTATTCAAAGAAAAAGCAGAAAATGAAATTAAAGTAAGTTTTAGATCTAAAAACTATGTGAATGTTAGTTCTATTGCACAGAAATTTGGAGGAGGAGGCCACGTTAGAGCCTCAGGATGTACTATAAATGATAGTATAGAAAATGCAAAAAAAATGGTGATTGACGAAGTCTTAAAACATATTTAAGGATGATTGATATGAACAAAATAGTAAATATACTAAAACCTACGGGAATGACATCTCATGACGTCGTAGGTAGGGTTAGAAAAATATTAAATATAAAAAAAGTTGGTCACACAGGTACCCTTGATCCAGATGCATCAGGGGTACTACCTATATGTATAGGAAAAGCTACAAAGGTTAGTGAACTTATTCTTAATAAGGATAAGTCATACATCTGTGAACTGACTTTAGGAATAACTACAGATACTTATGACTCATCAGGTGAAATTGTAGAAAGATCTGAAGTTAAAGATATAAATATTGAAAAACTTGAACAAGCATTTGACACTCAAAGGGGAGAAATTAAACAACTTCCTCCTATGTATTCGGCTTTAAAAGTAAATGGAAAAAGAATGTGTGATTTAGTTAGAGCTGGAAGAGCTGAAGAAATTACTCTTAAATATAGAGATGTTAACATAAAGGAGCTTAATATCTTATCATTTAAAGAAAATAAAGTAATGTTTTATGTTAAGTGTTCTAAAGGAACTTATGTAAGAAGTATATGCTACGATATAGGTAAAGAGTTAGGTTGTGGTGGTCATATGTCATTCTTACTTAGAACTTCATCAGGAAAATTTAATATAGACAATGCTATAACTTTAGATCAATTAGAAGAACTTTATAAAGAAAATATGTTAGATGAACATTTATATGATATCGATTATGTTTTATCAAATTTTAATAGTATACATATAAATCCGCTTGCAGTTAAGTCTTATGTAAATGGAGCTATAGTTTACAATAAAGGTTTTTTAAAAGGTGATTTTAAAGAAACTGATGAATTTGTAAGAGTATATAGTGAAGGGAAATTTTTAGGAGTAGGCAAATTCTTAAAAGTTGATGGGACATTATGCTTAAAAAGTGATAAACTATTTGTATAGAATATAAGTAGTGGGGAATTTATTATGACTATTATAAAATCATTAGATGAAGTAATAAATGTTGAAAATACTGTTGTAACTATTGGGAATTTTGATGGTATTCATAAAGGCCATATAAAGCTTATTAAAGAAGCTGTAAAAGAAGCAAAAACAAAGAATTATAAAAGTGTAGTATTTACATTTGAAAATCACCCTATGAGGTATTTTAGAGCTGATTCTATAAAGCATATTATTACAAATGAAGAGAAAGTTAAGATATTTGAAAATCTAGGTGTGGACATAGTTTTTATGATTCCATTTGATGAATATATGACAAAAATATCTGCGACTGATTTTGTAAAAACTATTTTGCATGAAAAACTAAAATGTAGAATGGTTATAGTTGGGCATGATTTCACTTTTGCTAGAAATAAAGAAGGAAATGCTAGCTTGCTTGAAAGTCTTGGGAAAAATTATAACATGAAGGTTAAAGTAATAGAACCGATAAAAATAAAAGGCAGAAGAGTCAGCAGTAGCTATATAAGAAATCTTATAAATGATGGTAATGTAAGTGAAATTAAAGATTTTTTAGGTAGAAATTATTTTTTAGAAGGCGAAGTTATACATGCAAGAAAAATTGGAAGAACAATTGGATTTCCAACTGCCAACCTAAAGGCTGAAGATAAGTTGATTATACCTAAAAATGGAATATATGCAGTTAAAGTATATATTAAAAATAAGGTTTACTATGGAGCAACTAATATAGGATATAATCCTACTGTAAATGGAAAAGTATTATCTATAGAAACAAATATAATTGACTTTGATGAAGAGATATATGGTGAGATAATAAAAGTTGAATTTTTAGATAGGATACGAGATGAAAAAAAGTTTAACTCTTTAGATGAATTGAAATCGCAATTGAGAAAAGACGTAAATTTTGTATACAAAAAGTATGTTTACAAATAGACATGCTTTATGGTAAAATAAAATTCGTGAACCGTTACTCGGCATTCGAATACTCCAATCAATGCTTAGTAATAGGGGATTTAATAAAACAATGGAGGTAATCACAAATGAACAAAACTGAAATAATAAAAGAATTCGGAAGATTTGAAGGGGATACTGGTTCTCCAGAAGTACAAATAGCTTTATTAACAGCTAGAATAAATGAATTAAACGGTCACTTAAAGACTCATAAAAAAGACCACCACTCAAGAAGAGGTCTTTTAAAGATGGTTGGTAAGAGAAGAAACTTATTAGCTTACTTAAAAGAGAAAGACTTAGAAGGATACAGAGCTTTAATAGCTAAATTAGGATTAAGAAAATAATTAGATTATTTAGATAAAGAAAGAAGGTTAAAGCCTTCTTTTTTTGTTTAGATACTTTAATAAAGTTAAGTTTCAAATATAGACAAAAAAATTACAAATTGTCTAAAATTAGTTTAAAATATATAAAGGAATAGTATAATTTATATAGAAATTTTTCTTTTAGGAGGGGATTTGCTATGAAAACAAAATTAATATGCGATAGTTTATGTGATATTCCTATGGAGTTAGCAGAAAAACATGAAATAGAAATAATTCCATTAACTATAATTATAGAAGAAAATGAATTTAAAGATGGTATAGATATGACCAATGAAGAGTTTTATAATACTATGAGGAAAATACATACCGTACCAAAAACATCTCAAGCGACATATATGCAATTTAAAGAGGTATTTGATAAATATAAGGATGAATATTCAATAATTTGTATAAATGGATCATCAAAATCTTCTGGAACGTATCAAAGTGCTATGATGGCTAAAAATGATACAGAAGGAGAAATACACATATTTGACACATTAAATTTATCCCTAGGAAGCGGGCAGTTTGTTATAAAAGCTTGTGAGCTTATGGAGCAAAATATGGATGCTAAGAGCATAATAAATGAGTTAGAGGCATTAAGAGAAAGTGTAAATCTATTCTTTGTGCCAGATAGCTTAGAATACCTAAAAAGAAGCGGAAGGGTTTCTGTAACTACAGCTGCAATAGGTAACATGTTAAGTCTTAAGCCTGTATTTTCAATGAAAGATGGAAATATAGCATTAGTTACAAAGGTAAGAGGTAAAAAACATGTAGTACATACACTAATAGACTTGCTAAAATCTCAATATGATAATTTTGAAGATAAAAATGTAATGATTGGGTGCGGAGCTAATGTGGGAGACTTTGAAGTGCTACAAAAAGAAGTAGAAGAAAGTCTGAAAGTTAAAAAACTTTACTTTACTAGAGGTGGAGCTTGTATCTGCTCACATACAGGACCTGATATAATTGCTATTAGTTGTTCAAATTAAATGTATTAAATTTTACATAATAAGCAAATAATAAATAAAAACAAATATTTGCTAATTACGTTTTGTATCTCTAAATTATATTGATGAAAGCTAGTAATTTACTTTTATGTTGTTAAATTATAGTATTTTTGATAAGATAGTACATAGGATACTAAACGCGGTTTTTAATAAAGAGGAGGTACAAGCATTAATGTTTGAACATAAAGTTTTTAAAATGGATTTTGCAGGAAGAGAGCTTTCTGTTGAAATAGGAAAAATTGCCGAACTAGCTAGTGGAAGTGCCATACTTCAGTATGGTGAGACTATGGTTATGGTTAATACTTCAAAGTCAGCGCAACCAAGAGATGGAATAGATTTCTTCCCTTTAAGTGTTGATTATGAAGAAAAATTATATTCAGTAGGAAAGATACCTGGAGGATTCTTAAAAAGAGAAGGAAAACCTTCAGAAAAAGCTATACTTACATCAAGACTTATAGATAGACCTATAAGACCTTTATTCCCAAAAGGATTTAGAAATGATGTACAAGTAGTAGCAACAGTTTTATCAGTTGATCAAGATTGTACACCTGATATAGTAGCAATGATAGGTTCATCTATAGCATTATCTATATCTGATATACCATTTAATGGACCTACAGGATCTGTATCAGTAGGATTAGTAGATGGTGCATTTGTTATAAATCCAACTGCTGAGCAAAGAGAAAAGAGTTCTCTACATCTTGTAGTATCAGGAACGAAAGATGCTATAATGATGGTTGAAGCAGGTGCAGAAGAAATACCAGATGAATTAATGTTAGAAGCTATATTATTTGCTCATAAAGAAATTAAAAAAGTTGTTGAGTTTATAGAGACTATAGTTGCTGAAGTTGGAAAAGAAAAAATAGAAGTTACTCTTTTTGAAATAAATGCAGACGTAGAAAAAGCTGTTCGTGAATTTGCTACAGATAAAATGAAAGAAGCGGTTAAAACTGTAGAAAAGCTTGAAAGAATGGAAAAAATGGATGCAGTAAAAGAAGCTACTTTTGAAAACTTTGAAGATATAGTAGAAGAATTTGGTCAAGATATAGAAGAAACATTACATGCTATAATAAAAGAGCAAGTAAGAAAGCTTATAGTACATGAAAATGTAAGACCAGATAACAGAAAGCCAGATGAAATAAGACCTATATGGTGTGATAATGGATTCATACCAAGAGCTCATGGATCTGGATTATTTACAAGAGGACAAACTCAAGTAATGTCTATAGCAACTTTAGGAGCTTTAGGTGATGTTCAAATACTTGATGGACTTGATGAAGAAGAAAGTAAAAGATATATGCATCATTACAACTTCCCAGCATACAGTGTTGGAGAAGCTAGACCTTCAAGAGGTCCAGGTAGAAGAGAGATAGGACATGGAGCATTAGCTGAAAGAGCATTACTTCCTGTGATACCTTCTAAAGAAGATTTCCCATATGCAATAAGAGTTGTTTCTGAAGTTTTAAGTTCAAATGGATCAACATCTCAAGGTAGTGTATGTGGATCAACATTATCTCTTTTAGATGCAGGTGTGCCATTAAAAGATATGGTAGCAGGTATAGCTATGGGACTTATAAAACATGACGATAAAGTTGCGGTACTTTCAGATATACAAGGTATGGAAGACCACTTAGGAGACATGGACTTTAAAGTTGCAGGTACTGAGCACGGTATAACTGCTATACAAATGGATATAAAAATAGCTGGTATAGATGAAGAAGTTTTAAGAACTGCTTTAAAGCAAGCTAAAGTAGGTAGAATTCATATATTAAATGAAATGAGAAAAACTATAGCTGCTCCTAAACCAGAGCTTTCTAAATATGCACCTAAGATAGTAACAATGAATATAAATCCAGATAAGATAAGAGACGTTATAGGACCTGGTGGAAAAATAATAACTAAGATTATAGATGAAACTGGAGTTAAAATAGATATAGAACAAACTGGAGAAGTATTTATAAGTGGAATAGACGCTGAAATGATAGCTAAGGCTCAAGAACTTATAAATAATATAGTTGCAGAAGCTGAAGTAGGTGAAACTTACACAGGTAAAGTAACTAGAATAATGAATTTTGGAGCATTCGTTGAAGTACTTCCAGGAAAAGAAGGACTACTTCACATATCTCATATAGCTCATGAAAGAGTAAATAAGGTTGAGGATGTTTTAAATATAGGTGATGAAGTAACAGTTAAGGTAACTGAAATCGATGAAAAAGGTAGAGTTAACTTATCTAGAAAAGCACTTTTACCAAAACCAGAGAAAAAAGAAGTTAAAGAAGTAAAAGAAAATAAAGAAAAATAAATTATAGTCTGTTTAGATTATATATAAATAAAAAAAGGAGACATATCTAAGTATTAGATATGTCTCCTTTTTTTATTTATACCTCACAAAAGAAGCGAAGATTAAAAGCTATATATTGACGAAACACTTACAAGCAAAGCTTGTCGTGTGAAGGAAATATATAGCTTTTAATCGAGCGCCCCACACAATAAGCATTTTTTGCAATGATAAAAGCAATTTAAGTTATAGGGAAGTTTAAATATATAATATATAATAAAAATGCATAAAAGGTAAACTGTCCTAATACAATTTAATGAATAAATAAATTGTACATATTGGGAGGGACTTTTATGATAATGATGGTTCTTAATAAAAAAAAGCTAAAAAAAATTTTCATAATAGTATTAGTTATAATATTAGCAATTATAGGTGTTGCATTTATGACAAAAGATAAAGCTAAGCCTACGTTTAACATGTTTTATAGAGCTGGTGAGCCATATTACAGTGGAACAAAAGAAAAAAGTGGATACGTTGCAATAAGTTGCAACGTAGACCTTGGTTGGGAAACTGAATACTTAGAAAAAATTTTAAAGGTATTAGATGAAAAAAAGGCTAAAATAACTTTTGCTGTAACAGGTAGATGGGCAGAAGAAAATCCTGAACTTTTATTAGAAATTCAAAAAAAGGGACATGAAATTGCAAATCACGGATACAAACATCTAGATTATGGAACTTTAGACTATGATAAAAACTACGAACAAATAAAGACATCAAAAGAAATAATTGAAAATATAACAAAAACAGAAACTAAGTTTTTTCAAGCTCCAGGAGGATCATTTAATAAAGACACAGTAAAAGCGTGTAACGACTTGGGTTATATACCTTATAAATGGGATATAGACACAATAGATTGGAAAAATAGACAAGAACCTGAAGTTATTATACAAAGGGTTAAATCTAAAGATATGAAAGATTCTAGCATAATACTTATGCATCCTACATATGCAAGTGCAGAGGGAATTGATGATATAATAAAAATCATAGAAGAAAAGGAATTAAAGCCAGGTAAACTTAGTGATGTATTTAATTTATAAAATTATTTTGATATTGAATAATTGACTTTACTAACTTATAATTTAAAAGACATTGATTAAGATAAAAAGCTTATATGATTATCATAAATATTTTAATGCACAAAAATTGGAGGATGAGTATGTATAAAACACACACATTGAGTAATGGACTAACAATAATAGGGGAAGAAATACCTTATCTAAAATCTATAACATTAGGTGTTTGGGTAAATGCAGGGTCTAGAATAGAAAATGAAGAGCTAGGTGGGATATCGCATTTTATAGAACATATGCTTTTTAAAGGTAGTAAAAATAGAACTTCTAAAGAAATCGCAAGCACTATAGATAACTTAGGAGGTCAAATAAATGCTTTTACGAGTAAGGAATGTACTTGTTATTATGTAAAGTTATTAGATGAACATATAGACATTGGAATTGATATATTAAGTGATATGTTTTTAAATCCTTTGTTTGATGAAAAGGATATAGATAAGGAAAGACAAGTTATAATAGAAGAATTAAAAATGTATGAAGATTCTCCTGAGGACTTAGTGTACGATCTTCTTATGGAAGGAATATACAAAACTGATGCCTTAGGTATGAATATAATAGGGACGGAAGAATCGTTATATAATATGAATAGAAATACTATAAAAAATTATTTCAATAAGTATTATGTAGCAAGTAACTCTGTAATATCTATAAGTGGAAACTTTAAATTTGAAGAAATGGTAAATTTAATAGAATCCAAGTTTAAAGATTTACCAATGGGAAATGTAGATATCGAAATAACTGAACCTGAGTTTCATCCGTGCTTTATAGCTAGAAACAAAGATACAGAACAAGTTAATTTAGCGATAAGTTTAAAAGCTATTCCTCTAGAGTATAGAGAAGATGCCTATGCATTATCTATAATAAATAATATTTTCGGAGGAAGTATAAGCTCAAGATTATTTCAAAATATAAGGGAAAATAAAGGACTAGTATACTCAATATACTCTGCACCTAGCCTTTATAGGAAAAGCGGAGAACTTGGAATTTATGCTAGTATGAGTAACGAAAATCTAAAAAAAGTATATAATTTAGTATTAGAAGAAATTGACAACCTAAGACAGAATCATCTTACAGATAAAGAGATAAAAGAAAGTAAGGAACAGTTAAAAGGAAGTTATATTCTTGGATTAGAGAGTACTAGCAGCAGAATGATGTCAATTGGTAAAGCAATGGTATTAACAAAAAAGGTGAAAAATCCTAATGATATCATAGAAAGTATAAATAATATTGACAAGGCTAGAATAGACTTAATTATAGACAAGGTATTTAATAGAGAAAATATTGGAGTCTGTATTGTAGGAAGAGATGTAGAGGGTATAACTTTAGACTAACTAGACTAGACATATAATCAAGGTTATCTATATTGGATACATATTAGTTTATATGGGGGGATACTTATGAATTTATCTGAAGTAGCAGGTAAAGAGATTGTAAACTTAGTTACAGGAGAAAGATTAGGAGTTGTTGGAGAGTGCGACCTTATAATTGAAGACACTACAGGAAAAATACTAGCTTTATTAATCCCTAGGGAAAGAGGATTTTTAGGATTTAGAAAAGATAAATCGGTACTAGAAGTACCATGGAGAAATGTAAAAAAAATTGGTAATGACATGATTATAATAGAATACGAAGGAGTTTACTAGGAGGATAATATGACGATAGTAGTTCAAAAATTTGGTGGGACATCTGTGGAATCTTATGAAAAAATGCAACA